>JALHPG010000049.1 GCA_022842625.1 Bacteroidia bacterium
TGTTAATAAAATTCCCCAATTAACAGAGGATAGTCGTTTTTTATATGGCACTGCCGATCAAACAGTAAATTACGTTGTAAACGGAAGTAGTGATGATTGGATGTATGGGGAACAAACCACTAAGCCGAAAATTTTAGCAATGACTCCCGAGGCAGGTGCAGCAAATGATGGATTCTGGCCTGTAGCGTCGCGTATTATAGATATTTGTAAAACTACCTTTACACAAAATTATAATTTAGCAAAAGTGGCTGGTAAATATGCAATAGCTAGAGATGCGCAAGATAAATTTTTAAGCGGTAACGGTTTTATAAAATATAATTTACAACGATTAGGTTTACAGGCAGGAACTTTTACTGTTTCTATTGTTCCCATTGGTGGAGATATTTCTTCTGTTGGGCCTCCAAAAATTTATTCCGGCCTATTACAAAATCAAATTGTGTTAGACTCTATTTCTTTTGTTTTAAATGGAGGATTAACTCCCGGGCAAACCGTAAAATATGCAATTGCAGTTAATAATGGTGCGTTTACAAGATTAGACACTTTAAGTAAAATATATGGCACGCCAATAACTTTGGTATATGATAACGGAAGTTCTACAGCAACCAATTACACTGTGTCGGGCTCATGGGGCTTAAGTACCACAAAATTTGTTTCGCCGCCTAGCAGTATTACCGAGAGTCCTGCGGGTAATTATTCGGGTAACCAAAATAAATCTATTACTCTAAAAAATCCGATGAATTTATCAAATGCAGTTTATGCGCATTTACAATATTACACTCGATTTGAATTAGAAAAGGACGGAGATAAAGCGCAAATTTTTATTACAACAAATAACGGAACTACATGGACACCTTTATGCGGACGATACGAAACATCACCGGCCTCTTTTGGAGGAATAAATCCAATTTATGATGGTTTTCAGGATGCCTTTGTAAAAGAGGATATTGATCTTTCGTTATACATTGGCCAAACAATTAAACTAAGATTTTTATTTAATTCAGATCCAAGTTTAAACAAAGATGGATTCTATTTTGATGATCTTAGGATCCGTGTTATTGCATCTACTATAACAGATATCAATCAAACTATTTTAATGGGCGAGAATATTGTGTTAAGTCCAAACCCATCTAACGGTATCTTTAATTTATCTAACGCTGACGGAAAAGAAATTGCCGTTGCAGTTTTTAATTCATTAGGACAATTAGTGTATCAGCAAAAAAATAGCACTGCATTAAATTCAACTATCAATATCGAAGATCAGGCAGCCGGAATTTATTTTGTAAAAATAACATCGGGTGGAGAAGAGGTGATAAAGAAAATTGTAGTTGCGAAGTAACTTCTTCATTGGTAGCAGAGCGAAGCTCCCGATGGCTATCGGGAGCTTCAGCCTTCGAGCTATTTGAATGAAGCTTCGCAATGATGATTTTCAATAATTTGGTACACCTAAAAATGGATTAAGATCACTTAATAACCTCTCTGCCTAAAAGCTTATTTACTCTTCCTTTTAAAGCATCTAATCGTTTTATTTCTTCTAAGGTCTCTATCGATTCTTCGTAAGGAAGAGTTTTTAAAGTTTCGCGAATTTGAACTATATAAGAATTTAATTTTCTGCTCTTAAAACTAAATAATGTTTTATCTACGTCTTTTTTTGCCTGATCAATTTCTTTAGGAACAATAACACCAAAGTTTATCCACTTAGGACTTACCTCATGTTTATCTATTACGTAATTAATCGCAAAGCTGCTTATCAAAGGGTCGGCCGATCTTAAAAAATGTTGCACATCAGGTAAACGGTGTGCTTTTAATTCTTCGATGTACTCATCTAAAACCGTTTTATATAAAGGATTTTCGAACGAAATTTGATCGCGCCACAATTCAAAAATAATAAACTCACCTAAAGTAATTTCTAATTCATGCTCAACATTTAAATCATCTTCTGCCTGTGTGATAATTAAAATATTACCATACTTGATCAACAAAACTAACAACCTTGCTTCTTCCGCATCAAAATTAAACGTTTCTGTTTTTGGGGTTGGGTCTCCAAAATATTCGGCCTCCAAAAGCTCATCAGGAGGCGCTTCATTAGGGTTATTGTTTGGAAAATTAGGTGTGTCTGTTTTTTTGCCCTCGCCTTTCCTTCTAATTTTATTTACCTCTTGTTGTAAGATAGATTCCTCTATCTCCATAATATTAGAACATTCTTTTATATAAATACTTCTAATAATATTATCCGGTATAATGGCAATGCTATCAACAATATCTTTAATTACACCGGCTCTTTTTATTGGGTCGTTCTTAGTTTCGTCGCTTAATTTTTTTGCTTTAAAATATAAAAAGTCCTGCTCGTTATTCTCTAAATAATCTTTAAACTCCTGTATAGTAACTTTTCTGCTAAACGAATCGGGGTCATCATTGTCTGGGAACAACAATAATTTCACATTCATCCCTTCTTCTAAAAGCATTGGTATGGCACGATTACTGGCTTTTTGTCCGGCAGCATCACCATCATAAAGCACAGTAATGTTTTTTGTAAAACGGTGAATGGATTTTATTTGTTCAACGGTTAGCGATGTGCCGCTTGAAGCCACCACATTCTCAATGCCTACTTGATGCATGGCAATTACATCCATGTAACCTTCCACCAAATAACAACGATCGGCTTGTTGAATGGCTTTTTTTCCCATCCACAAACCGTACAAAATTTTACTCTTGTTGTAAATATCTGTTTCGGGGCTATTAATGTACTTAGCCGTTTTTTTGTCGTCGCTTAATGTTCTTCCTCCAAAAGCAACCACCCGTCCGCCATCATCATGAATGGGGAACATTACCCGCCCTGCGTATCTGTCAAACAGATCGGCTTGTGTTATTTCGGTTCCTTCAACATGGCGATTGCTAACAATACTCATACCTGTTTTTGCCAGGTATTTTGGTTGGTAGCCACCTTTTACCGCAGCAACCGTAAAGGCATTGCGTTCTTCTAAACTATAACCTAATTGAAATTTTGTAATGATATCATCGCGAAGATCCCGCTCTTTAAAATAGCCCAAACCAATAGATCTTCCCTCATCGGTATTCATCATGGTATCGGTAAAATAGCGTTGTGCGTATTGCATAACTATGAGCATGCTTTCGCGCTCGGTTTGTTGCTCGCGCTCTTCGGGCGTAACTTCCCGTTCAACAATTTCGATATTATATTTTTTTGCCAGCCATCTTAAAGCTTCGGGATAAGATAGCTGCAAATGCTCCATAATAAAGTTAACCGAGTTGCCCGATTTGCCGCAACCAAAACACTTATAAATGCCTTTTACAGGCGAAACGGTAAACGAGGGCGACTTTTCTCCATGAAACGGACACAATCCCAGTAAATTAGCCCCACGTTTTTTTAAGGTGATAAATTCACCCAAAACTTCTTCAACATGCGCGGCATCAATTATTTTATCAACGGTGTCTCTGGGTATCACTTTAATAGTAAATTTGGACTAATAAATATACAGTTAATTACATGATAAAATTACGCTATTCTTTACAAATTTTCGCTCTACTGTTGATAAGTGGGGCTTGTATGGCTCAAGACGAGGTAAATCCATATAAAAAACTAACCAAATCGTTTTTAGGCGCCGTAAAAAGAGATATTCCAAACAGGAACGATAAATTTTTCGATTCTTCTTTTTATGGAAAAATTACCTCGGCGCAAGCCGATAGAACCATTAGTAATTTTATAAGGACCAACGGACAAATTGTTGCTATTGAAAAAACAGAAGTAGATACACAAGGTTGTAAAATGGCAACTGCTACATCTATTAAAACGTCTAATGGTAAATTCATTTGGTATTTATATTTTGATCAGGCGCAATATATTCAGCGTGTTGCAATTGATACATTTAGCACACAGTGGTTTTACAAAGCTAAACCAATTGCGAGCCCTAATTTCACAAGAAAAGAAGTGATCATTGAATCAAATCCATTTATAAAACTACCCGGAAGTTTATATGTTCCAAATAATGCAAAAAAAACGCCGGCTGTTGTATTAGTTCATGGCAGCGGGCCACACGACAGGAATTGCAGCATTGGAAAAAATAAAATTTTTCTGGATATGGCTTTAGAATTGGTGCAAAAAGGAATTACCGTTTTAATTTACGATAAACGTACTTATGTTTACCAATATCACGATCCATTTCCAATGGATAGCATGGATTACAATTCAGAAACAGTGGATGATGCTGTTGCTGCATTTGACTTTTTAAAACAGCAAGCCGGAGTTGATTCAAATAAAGTATATATAGCAGGCCACAGTCAGGGTGCTATGTGCGCGCCGTTAATGGCAAAAAAATGTAAAAATTTAAAAGGCTTAATTTTATTAGCAGCGCCGGCAAGAAGTTTATTAGAAATTATTCCAGAACAGTTAGATTATATTGCAAGCCTAAGAACTAAAAAAGATGAAACGGCCGATGCACAAGCGGTTTCAATAAAATGGCAGGTTAACAATGCCTTAAAACCTGATTTAACTTTGCAAAGCAAAACTAGTTTGCCATTTGGAGGCAGACCAAAGTATTGGTTGTTTGACAGGAATTATAAAGTTTTAGAAGTTGCTAAAACATTAACCTTGCCAATGCTTTTAATTCAGGGTGGAAGAGATTATAATGTTGTAAAAAAAGATTATGATATGTGGAGCGATGCCATGAAAGGGAAAGCGAATTTTAAAAAAGTATATTTTGAAGAATTGGATCATATGTTTTTTATGGGGCAAGGGATGGCAAAGCCTAATGACCTAAATAAATCAGGGTATGTTTCAGATAAAGTAACCGCCAAAATGGTTGATTTTATTAACGGGAAGTAATTTGTTTATTCTTTAGAATGTCAGTTCGAGTGATTTTTGCTTTGCATCTTGCAAAAATTGCCACGCCCGACTGAATGTTCTATGGGCGGTTATCGAGAACTATTTTTACAATACGTCTCGATACAGTCCCGATAATTATCGGGATGAAAAGCGGCACAAATCTTACGCGACGTTACAATTAAATATTAAAATTGTCATTCCGACGCAGGAGGAATCTATAGCGAGATGCTTCCTTCGTTGGCATAACAAGAGTTATTTTGTATAAGCTTCGGTAGCTTTTCTAACACTACCATGTTTTAACAACAGGGCTTTTGCTTCTTCGTAATTTTCCATACCTGTATTTTTCATTAGCATTTTTGCGCCACGATCAACAAGTTTATTATTACTAAGCTGCATATCTACCATTTTATTTCCTTTAACTCTTCCTAATTTGATCATAACAGAAGTGGATATCATATTTAGAACGAGTTTTTGAGCAGTGCCACTTTTCATGCGGGTAGAGCCGGTTACAAACTCAGGGCCAACAACAACTTCAATTGGAAACTTGGATACAGCGGCCATTTCACTTCCGGAATTACAAGAGATGCAACCGGTTAAAACAGATTCTTCATTACATTTTTTTAATGCTGCAATTACATAGGGTGTAGAACCTGATGCTGCAATTCCAATAACTGCATCTTTATTGTTTATGTTATGTTGTTTTAGGTCTAACCAACCTTGTTGCAGATCATCTTCGGCAAACTCCACCGCTTTGCGAATTGCTTCATCGCCGCCTGCAATTAGGCCAATTACTATTCCATGTGCAATGCCATAAGTAGGAGGGCACTCACTCGCATCAACAATTCCTAGTCTGCCGCTTGTGCCGGCACCGATGTAAAATAAACGTCCTCCGTTAGATAGTCGAATAACAATTTCATTCACTAATTTTTCAATTTGAGGGATGGCTTTTTCTACGGCAAGTGGTACAGTTTTGTCTTCCTTATTAATATTAGTAAGAAGTTCAATTACACTCATTTGTTCTAAATGATTATAATACGAATCGGCTTCGGTTGTTTTCATGTAATTGAATTAGTGCATTAAAGTTAAGGGCAAAAAAAAAGCTGCTTGTAGTAAGCAGCTTTTTTTATTAAGAAATGAATGTTATTTAGTTACAACTAATTTTGCAACACGTTTAATTCCAGAATCACTGTTAATGTTAACAATGTACATTCCACTAGCTAAATCATTAGTTTCAAAAGAATAGTTAAGTTGACCAGTGCTTAGTTTACCTAAACTTTCTTTTTTAACGATTCTTCCGTTAATGTCCATGATACTAATAGCAGCAGATTCACCATCAATTCCATTAAATGTAACAAATACACTTCCGTTAGAAGGGTTAGGGTATAAACTTAAATTGTTTTCAGATTTAATTGCTTCTTTCTCTTCAACAGAAACGTAATAAGGATTAGCAAATTGTTTATTGATGAAGATACCACGTCCGTTTGTAGCAGCATAAATAACTCCTGCATTATAACAATTCCAAGAATCCATTACTTGTTGTTTTAAGTCGAATACTTGAATTACAGGTAATTGAGAATTATTTGCATCTACCCATGTTGGTGAAGCAGCAGTAATATCAGCTGTGTAATAAACGCCTAGATCAGTTCCTAAAAACACCTTTTTGTTATCTGATTGCTCCATTAAAGAACAATAAACTTTAGATACATTTAAACCTGTTCCGTTTTTAGCAGCTAGAGCAATGTTGGTTGAATTACATTTTCTAACATCTGCAACAGTACTGTACATCACCTTTGTACCGGTAACATCATCAAATGTAACAGCTATTGCCAAATTATCTTTTGTAACGCTAATACCTGTAATTGCTTTGGTAAAACTACCTAATAATGTAGTTCTGTATGGACAACGAGGATTGTTTTTTGAACCATCCGGTGCTAGAGTAGTACTAAAGGTAAATACGTTAGTATGTAATTTACCTGAGTAACTTTTTGAAGTAGAATCCAATAAAGCATCTAAATAAGAAACACGATATAAAAATGTGTTACCTGTTAATGGATCACCGGTTGCATAATATAATTCTGTTCCGCTTTTGCTCCACTCTAGTGCAGTAACCGAACCGGTAACAGCAACCGTATTTGATGCTCCGGATAATTTGTTTCCTGATGCATCAGTAGTAAGACATCTATTAGAACTCACATTGATCATGTTTAATGGATTATTTAAGCTTAAAGGAGAACTTGATACGTATACATTTGCACCATAACCCACAGCTAAACGGGCAGAGGTTTTATTAGCCATTTTAATTGGTCTGTTTGTTCCCGGAACTAAAGCTAAGGCATAACCAACAGTACTAAATGTTGGAGATGATGGCAGAGATGAAGTTGTATTCGTGTTTACACCGGTAACAGTATTAGAACTTAATCCGGTTAAGGTGTAGGTTGTTATACTACTTGTAGGAGCTACTAAAACAGTAAATACAGGACTTGATTGAGTAACACTTCCCGGATTTAAATTATATGTTGAGGTTCCAACCGTACTAAATGTGTTTGCGGTAGCAACAACTGTTGGATTAGTACTACCTTCTAGGATCGTATAGGTTGTTGATGCAGTTGGCGTAACAACAAACACGGTTGTTGTTTGAGTAATATTTCCGGGCATTAAATTATACGTTGGGCTTGGAATAGTTGCGGTACCGGCAGGAACAGCCGTAAGTGTATGTGTTACGGGTCTTGCAGAAACAGTATAATTACCAAACGTGTTTATAGTATAATTGGTAGTAGTTTGCGGTGTAACAACAAAACTTGGATTTGTAGATGAAGGCGCACTACCCGGGGTAATTACATAAGTAGGGTTTGAAACAGCTGAAGGTGTTACGGCTGTTAATGTAAAGGCTTGTGGGGTAGCACCAACACCGGTCCATCTTAATGGCTGGGTAAGTGTACTCGAATAGGTGTATGTTTGAGTTGAGATCTTATCGTCTACTACACCTACAACATCACCGGCTTTGTATTTATAAAATACCGTGCAAAATACACGATAGTACGCTGCTGCATCGGGAACACCGGTTACACTAGCCGTTGTTTTATTAACAAATGGTGCAGAGGTAAATGTAACACTAATATTATCAAGCTCTGTGGTTGCATTCAATAAAATAGAGGTGCTCGCTGAAGCTACTGGACCATTTTGACTTTTAATAGCAGGACTCAAAGTGCCACTTGTAGGCGCGGTATATGTGTCAGACAACTTAATTGTAATATCTTTTCTATCAGATCCTGTAAAGGCTGGAGAGTTTGCGCCTGGTGAAGTTGGTAAAACTACAGTTCCGGTTCTAACCACAATACTATCAATTAAAGCATTATGATTTGGTCTTGCTGCAGAAAAAGAAAAGGTTGTTTGTGTAGTTAAAGTAGCAACGCCTTGCATTGAAGCTGAGAATCTTAACGAGTCATTATAAAAAACAGCGGAGTCAGGACTTGCTGTAGTTTGTCCATAATTTTCCCACATTTTAAATGGAGTTCCTGTTACGCTATAAGTTGTGTTTGAGAATGGAACAATCAATTGTGTTCTAGAATTAATCAATAGATCAACTTGAGTTGGGTCAGAAGATCTAACATCTGTTGTTCTAAATAATCTACCAGAACCTGCAGTGAAATATGCGGCATTAGGTAAAATTTTAGAAAATTCAGCTTGATAAATATCACCACCACTGTAAGCAACCTCTTTGGTTACTAGTGGGTAATTACCACTAAAATAGTTTAAACCGTTACCACCTGTTCCGCCAATAAAGCCGGAATAAGGAACTACAGGACCTCCAACAGATGCCGAAGGCACCGATGCTAAAGGATATCGCTCAATACTCACAGAGTTAAACTGACCTGTAATTAATCCTTTATAGAAGGGTTGAAAAGTTAATAAGGCGTCAGTTGAACGGTAGATACCTGCATCTGTAATGAAAAAATATTTTGAAATAGAATTACCCGAAGTAACTAATTTAATATCATGAATATTTTGCGCTAAATATAACTGTGAATTAGGAATGTTGTTAAATCCATATTTATTCCAAGTACCAACCGGATTGGAATTGTTTCCACCGGTTCTTATCCAAGTGTAAAATTGGTAGCTTCCAACATATAATTGGTCTGAATTAAATGGGTTAACTGTAATTACATGTGCGTAATCTCCTGACGCAATAGTACCACCATTTCCTAATGGGTCTAACTGAGCAGATCCTTGAAGAATTAAACCCCAGGTAACACCTGCATCATAAGAAACAAATAAACCTTTTAAGTTTGCTGAAGCCGGTAAAGATGATCCTGCATACTTGGTAGCACAAGAAGCATAAATAACATTATTATTAGAAGGTGCTATTGCTAACTCAATACGACCATAAAAATTATTGGCAATTAAAGGCGAATTTAATGAAGTTAACGGTGAAAATGAACTAAGGTTGTTATCAGAAGATTTGTAAACTTTTGAATGCTCATTAGCATCGGCAGGAGTTGTAGATTTTTCGTTTCCGGCAGAGCAATATAAAATACCACTATTATCAAATTTCACATCTTGCCCGCTAATAGTAATTGCAGTAGGAATGCCAGGTGCTAACGAAAAGTTAGATCCATCAGTAGAAACCATGATACCTAGGTTAGTAGCAAGCGCAATTTTGTTTGGACTAGAAGGACTGCAAGCAACACGGTTAATAACATCACCAACTTGAGAACTTGGAGCAACTAAAGTTAAATTTCCTCCGGAAATCTTATATAATCCTGTACCCGGCTGAGCTTTTAGCTTCTGACCTGGTCTTAAAAAACCTTCACCTGTTGCAACATAAATTGTTCCATCAGTTGCCTGAGCCAAATAACTCACGTTTAGTTTGTTTCCGGTAAGTGTTAAAGCATTCCAGTTAACGCCACCATCGGTTGTCATAAACACCCCACTAGAGGCACTTCCAACATATAATGTTTTACCAGTAGGATCATTTATATCAACGATCATGTTTCTAGATCTACCTGCATTATAGATAGGCCCTGCTTGCGACCAGTTAAATGTTTGGGCATCAGCAACGCCGGTTAATCCTGCTAAAGCAACTACGGCAAAAGCCTTTACTAATTTTTGAGAGAGATATTTTATCATACCAAAATGGTTTATTTATGCTATTAATAAATTTTAACAAAATTGTTTAATTTTTATCATAAATCAAAGCAATGTTTATTACTTTTTTTTAAAAATGCCTTTTTTTTTTAAAAGTGGTAGCTTTTCTCCTTTTTCTGGCAAATTATTTAATAAAAAAAGCTCGTAATAGGTTAACCATTACGAGCTTAAATGTTAAAATGAAGCTTAAAATCTCTCTAATTGCGAGAAAAAGAAATTTGATTCGATTTCTGCATTCTCATCACTATCACTTCCATGAACAGCATTTGCAGCTATTGATTTCGCAAACATCTTACGGATAGTTCCTTCATCCGCTTTAGACGGATCAGTTGCACCAATTAATTTGCGATAATCAGCCACTGCATTATCTTTTGTTAAAATAGCAGCTACAATTGGGCCACCACTCATGTACTCGGTTAATTCGCCATAAAATGGACGCTCTTTGTGAACAGAGTAAAAATTACCCGCTTGTTCTTTTGTTAAACGCATGTATTTCATTGCTAGGATCTTAAATCCAGCCTTGTTTATCATTGCTAAAATTGGTCCGATGTTGTTTGCTTCAACGCCATCAGGTTTAATCATTGTAAAGGTTATTTTACCAGCCATTTTTTTTAAAATTTAAGATTGCAAAGATATCAAATTGAGGGGTTAATGCAAGGATAATCTCTCCTTTATTTAAGTTATTTTACTTTTTTATTTAAAACAAGATGGTTACTTTAGCATTAATAAATTTAAAACAAATCTGTATGAAAAAAATATTTACTCTTTTTTTAGCTGTTACCACTGTTTTAGCTTTAGCGCAAGCTCCTACAACTTGTTCAGTAGACCCGATTTTTATGGCAATGAATAAAGCCGGTATTTGGCCTGATAGTGCCACTAATTTTTTTCAAGGAACTGTTGGAAGTCCATATGGTCAGAATATTACGGTGAGAGTTCCTAAAGATACAGCTCAAGGGATTTTTACATTTTGTTTTAACAGAATAGAGTTAAGCACTCCTAACTCTTTTACCAATTTCAATTTGCCTCCGGGTTTAAGTTTTTTGGCCGGTCCCACTGTTACAAACTCAGCGGGTGTTTTTAAATATCCAGGCAATGCAACAAGTTGTTCTGTAATTTCTGGTACGCCCACAACAGTCGGAACTTATACGGTGCAATTTAATGTGCAGCCCTATTTAACTCCTGCAGTTGGTTTATGTCCTAACACGCCCAATTATACCGGTGGTTCAAATGCAATTTCTCCGGCTACCACTTTGGCTTATTATATAATCAAGATCAATGCCGCTGTTGGACTAAAAGAAGAAGAGGTTAGTTCAAGATCCTTAAACGTTTCAAATGTGCCCAATCCTTTTTCGGGTAACACAACTATTAAGTTTACAGTTAAAGACGAGGCTCCTGCAAAAATTTGCGTGTATAATTTGTTAGGAGATAAAATATTTGAGGATAAAATTAAAACAACATACGGGGATAATAGTTATGAGTTAAATGCCACAAATTGGAGTAGTGGTGTGTATTTATACACTATTCAATATAAAAATTTCTCACAAACAAAACGAATGGTACTTGCCGGCAACAGATAATGAGTAGTCAAGCTTTTGATCTGTTAATTTTAGGTTCATCTTCTGCAAGTCCAACGTCCGAAAGAAATCCAAGCGCTCAGTTATTAAACATATCTGAGCGTTATTTTTTAATTGATTGCGCCGAGGCAACTCAAATTCAGTTAAGAAGATTTAAGGCTAAATTTCAAGCTATCGATCATATTTTTATTTCGCATTTGCATGGTGATCATTTTTTTGGATTACCCGGTTTGCTTAGCAGTATGCATTTATTGGGTCGTAAACAAGATATTACCATTTATTGCCCAAAAGAATTAAAAGAGGTAATGGACCTTTTGAACAACGTTTCGGATACTCGATTTAATTACAAAATAAATTGGGTTTTTACCAATAACGATGGATTAAATTTATTGTTTGAAGATGATAAGGTTGAGGTGTATTCTTTTCCCTTAAAGCATAGGATCTTTTGTACAGGTTTTTTATTTAAGGAAAAACCATTGCCGCGAAAAGTAGATAAATATAAATTGGATAAATTTAGAATTTCAACTGCCGATATTATGCTGCTTAAAAATGGTTTTGATGTAGTGAATAAAGATGGCGAAACAATAAAAAACGAGACGGTTACGTTTAGCGCCAGAAACCCAAAAAGCTATGCTTATTGCAGCGATACTATTTATAATCCCAAGATAGTTGATTTTATAAAAGGGGTTGATCTGCTTTATCATGAATGTACTTTTTTAAATGATAAAAAAGAAAGGGCTGCACAAACCTTTCATTCTACGGCTGAGCAAGCAGCAGAGATCGCTAAATCTGCCAATGTTAAACAACTGTTATTAGGTCATTTTTCGGCAAGATATGGCGATCTGGATCAATTTATAGCAGAGGCAAAGCCTGTTTTTGATAATTGCCTGTTAGCAACAGATGGCAAAAGAATAAGCATTTAACATGTTTTTTTTATTTTTCTGCTTATATTTGGTCTCCTTAATATGATCAAAGTTTTAATAGCCGATAAAAATTTTCTGTCCAGAATTGGTCTTGAATTCTTAGTGGGTGAATTAAAAGGTTTTGAACTTGTTCCAACAGTTTGCGGCGATAAACATGATCTTATTAGTCAATTACAACTTTCTAAACCAAATTTATTAATAACAGATTTTAGTTCTTTAGGAATTGATATTGAGGAATTAAAAACTATTATTAAAAAATTTCCGAAGATCAAATTTTTGGTGATAACAGAAATGTTAACTAAAAATAATTTGAATAAAGTATTGCAAAGTGGTATTACCAGTTATCTTTTAAAAGATTGCGATAAAACAGAAATATTAGAAGCAGTAAACTCAACCATAAAAGGAGAGAAATTTATTTGCGGTAAGATCGTTTCCTACTTAACTGCCGAAAAAGAAATCGTACCTACAAATTCTTTTATTAAATCATTAGGTTGCGATGGCATGTCGGTTACCGACCGCGAAATAGATATTATTAGAGGAATAGCCGAAGGTTTATCTAATAAATTAATTGCCGATAAATTAAAGCTAAGTACCCACACTGTAAATACCCATCGTAAAAATATCATGAGTAAATTGGGCGTAAATAATACTGCAGGTGTGGTAATGTTTGCCGTTAAAAACCAATTACTGGAAACAAATTTTAATTTGTTCGAATAGGCCTCATGCCCAGCCTTCTTCATAGTAAGAGGCATTTAACAATCCAACAAATATTTGTGAGAAAAGTCGTTGACTTTCGACGTCTTGTCATCCCGAGGAACGAGGGATCTAATAAATAGATGCTTCCTTCGTCAGCATGACAGGTATACTACTTCGCAAATTTGCGCTTTCTTAAAAAGAATTGGATCAAGCCAAAAACGATCAATAGCATTACAGGCATTAGCACATTTATCATCTGCCATTTACCACGTTGTAAATTTGTTTTCTTTTTGTCTAACAAACGCAAAGTAACTTCGCGCGAGCGCAATTGCAACATTCCTTCGTCATCCAATAAGTAGTTAACACAATTCAATAAAAAAGTTTTGTTAGCATAAGTTTGTTTGGTGAACTTATCATAGCCTAAAGGGTATACAGCACCCGAACTACGACTGAAATCATTTCTTGCAACATCACCATCGGCTACAACGATCATTTTTGTTTTTTTGCCTTTTTCAATAAATTTATTTTTAGAATTAAAGGCAGAATCGGTTAAAAAAATTGAGGGTAAACGGTTTTCTGCAAAACTGGTAAACTCTCCTTCTAATAAACACGCAACAGGTACATAGTTATTTAAAAATTGAGATTCTTTTGGAGGGATCTGCACACTGCTATAATAAATTCTAGCGGGTGTTGGAATTATTTTAGTGTATTTAGAGGTGCTTAATAAAATAGTTTTTTTAATGCCTTTTGCGGTGATCGTATCTAAAGAACTTACATAATCAAATTTTATCAGATCAAGATTTTTTACAATGGGATGACTTCCATCCGGCAATACCAGAGGAGAATAAGGCCAAGGGAATAATTTAAAATTAGGTTGTCCTTTTTTGAAGCCAATATTCATAGGTATTACAGAGCATTGAAAATCCTGAAGCAAAACAGAGTTTAATCTTACGCCATATTTAAATAACATGTTATCGATATTTAACGGACGAGTTAAACCTAATGTAAATCCCTTCATTTGCAACGTATCTCTATTAATTCCTACCGGATCAATTAACCATAGCACTTTTCCGCCTCTCATAATATACTGGTCAATTATAAATTGATCGGCAACAGAAAAAGCACTATCGGGTTGTGCAATAATAATAGCATCGCTTTGATCTAAAGCGCCAAGCTTACCCAATATTGGGGTTTTGTTTACTGTGTAATATTCTGACAGTCCGCGAGCAAGATCACTAATGCTTAGCGTATCTAATTCGTAATGACCTTCAATAAAAGTAACCTCTTGTTTTTTGTTGCGTTGTAATTTGCGAATGGTATTGGTTAAACTATATTCTAATTCTTTAACGCTATTGTTTACCGAAATTTCAAAATCAGTATTTCCCTGGCGATTAAAAATTTTCCAAACGGCCTCTTTGCCTTTATGACTAACAATTGCTCCCGGCCAAATAAGTGTTTGAGAGGTTTTGTCTTTGTTTTTTTCAAATACTTCTTCGGGCACTAAACCTTTTTCGTAAAGTTGTTTTTCGAGATTAGATTTTTCGTCGGTATTTAAACCTTCACCTGGCACAATAAATTCGTATTGAATTTGATTTCCTGAATAAGCTCTAAATTCATCCAGAATTTCTTTTGCTTCGTTTTTAAGGCGAGTAAAACTTGGATTAAAATCTCCGTCAAAGTATACTTTAAAATAAACTTCATCATCTAAGTTCGTTAACAACGTTTTGGTTGATTCGGCAAGAGTATAGCGCTTTTCGGAGGTAAGGTCGAATCGTTTAAAATAAAATGCGCCAACAAAATTAGTTAAGGCAATAATTCCAATTAAAATAAATACCGAAATAATATCGCGGCGTTTATTTTTTGATTGCGTTATTTTTTTCTCTGCTACCATTTTCTACTTTCTAAAACTAGTTTGGTTAACAAATTAAAAAGGGCAATAACACTTATAAAGTATAAAGCATCGCGTGTATCAATAACACCGCGACTCATGCTTACATAATGGTCGTTCAATCCAAGGCCTTTAAAAAAGGCATCGTATTTGCCAAACAAACCACTTTGAGCAATAAATTCAAAACCTATATAACAAAAGAAACATAAGAGTAGGGCAATGATGAATGCGATCACCTGATTCTCTGCAATAGCAGAAGCAAAAATGCCAATAGAAACAAAGCCTGCTCCTAAAAACAAAAGCCCAATGTAAGAACCCCACATGCCACCGGTATCAATATTTCCCTTAGGCGCACCTAATACGTAAACACTGTAAAAATAAATAAGTGTTGGTAATAAGGATACCATTACTAAAGTAAAGCCGGCAAAATATTTAGCTAATACAAGTTGCAGGTCGGTTAAGGGGCGGGTTAATAATAATTCGATGGTACCTGTTTTTTTTTCTTCAGAAAAAGAACGCATGGTTATGGCCGGAATTAAAAATAAATATACCCAAGGTGCAATAAAAAATAACGGATCAATATTTGCGAAGCCATTATCTAAAATATTTGAGCCTCCACTTTCAGAAGGAATGATCCACATAAAAACTCCAACTAGTGAAATAAATACACCAATGGCAATGTAGCCAATAAGCGAACTTAAAAAACTTCGTATCTCTTTTAAATAAAGTGTTAGCATAAAGCGTAAAAATACATATAATAAATTCTAGTTTCTAATGGAGGTTTTTTTGTTTAACATTTTTTTATTCAGAATCTTCAAGAGTATCTACCGCCGGCACATTATCTAAGATCTCATAAACTTTATGTGTATGATAAGCAGATCTGTTTAGTTGATTACTTAAAATAATAACGGTTAATTTATCGTTTAGCCTACGGTGAAAAGATGAGCGATAGCCGTGCCACCAGCCATTATGGTATACTTCTTTTTTTACCGGATCTGCAAATTCTTTTAATCTCCAACCGTAACCATAATTGCTTAATTTTTTTTCTTTGCTATAGGCAGTGTAGGCCAATTCCTGAGTTTCGGCTTTTATGATCTTGTTTTGGTACATGGCCTCACTAAATAAAAACAGATCGTATGGGGTTGAGTAAATGCTTTTATCGCCAAGTACATAATCGCTTGCATCAAAATCTACCGGTTTCCATCTTTCATCATAAGGTTTTGTGATGTTTTTTCCGTTGAGATCAATTTCTTTAATGGTGGCGGTATTATTCATTTTTAATGGTTTAAATAATTCTTGTTTCAAAAATTCTGTAAAGGTTTTTCCCGAAATTTTTTCAACTAATAAAGCAAGCAGGGCATAATTGGTATTGCTGTAGTTGAACCGGGTGTTAGGTTTTAAATAAGGTCGTGGATTTTTTGAAATGAAATACGAATACATTTCTTCGTTACTCATTTTGTAGTTCGCTTGATAAAATTCGCTATTTAAAACATAAATGTAATTGGCTAATCCCGAGCGGTGATTTAAAAGTTGTTTAATAGTAACGTTTGCGTACGGAAAATCAGGAAAATAAAACTGAAATGGTTTGGTAAGATCGATCAACTCTCGTTCGTAAAGCATTAATACGGCAGTTGAGGTAATTACTTTTGAAACCGATGCTAATTGAAACATAGACGAATCGGTTAAATTTTCTTTTGTGTTTTTATTTAAGATGCCTAATGATCGTTGGTAAAGAATTTTTCCTTCGCGTGCTACTAAAACACTGCCGTTAAACGTACCGGTTTGATTTAATTCTTTGAAGAGTGTATCTAATCTATTTGAAATAAATTTTTCTTCTTTATTTAGGTTGGAGATTTTTCCGGGTTTTGCCGGACGTTTTACCGTAATACCTTTATGATTTGCAGAATTTGAGTTGCCGCAGCTCAAAAACATAACCATTAAAATTGTGAGTATATAGATCCGGTTCATTATTTTTTGTTTTTTGTAGAAGTTCTATTTTCGTCCTTATCTGTCACCTCATCTTCATCATTATATTTATTATAATCCAGTTTGTTGCCCCAAAAACTCATTTGTTTTTTTACCCAGGCCTTGCGTTTAGAAATATATGCACTTGGAGGATTGGCAACATATTTTAAAGGGTTAGGTAAAATTGCCGCAATTGCAGAACTTTCATCTTTATTTAATTTTGCGGCAGATTTTTTAAACCAAAATTGAGCAGCAGCTTCGGCACCATAAATGCCATTGCCCATTTCAATACTATTTAAGTAAACCTCCATAATTCGTTCTTTGCTCCAAAAAGTTTCTATTAAAAGGGTAAAATAGGCTTCAAACCCTTTTCTTATATAACTGCGGCCGGGCCATAAGAATACATTTTTTGCGGTTTGTTGCGATATAGTGCTGCCTCCGCGTATTTTTTTACCCGAATCGTTTGATTTCATGGCTTTTTCTATTGCGCCCCAATCAAAGCCATAATGTTTCAGGTAATTTTGATCTTCGCTGCAAACTACTGCTAATTGTAATTTTGGAGAAATTTCGTCTAAACTCACCCAATCATGTTTTAAGGTCATGCTTTTGCCATCGCCTTTTTGTTCAATACAGCGTATGATCATTAATGGGGTTAATGGCACAGGCAGCCAGCGAAATAGAATGGTGCTGCCCACAGACAGGATCACAAAAAAAATTAAAATTTTTAATACGATCTTAAATATTTTGGTTAACAAAATCACAAGTTATCTTGCAAATCTATTCGTATTTTTAAACTTTAAACGCCCAAATTTGTAATTCAATTAACTATCGATTCTTAATTACTTTACTATGAACAAAAAATGGATCAATTTGCTTCTTCTGGTTATTGCCGGATTTTTTGGTTTTTATTTTTATAATAAATACAAAGTGGCGCCTAGCATTGATTTTTCTAAATTAAGTTTAGTAGATCTGCAAGAACAGCCGGTTAAGTTTGAATCGTTTAAAGGAAAAAAACTGGTAGTTTGTTTTAGCGCCTCTTGGTGCCCAAATTGTTTGGATGAATTAAGGGAGTTAAATGAAATTAAAAATAACGAATTAAAGGATGTTGAGGTTTTGGTAATTAGTGATGAACCTTTGGAAAAAATAATGTCCTTCAAAGAAAAAACAGATTATCCGTTCACGTTTTTAAAATTAACTAAGGGCTTTAACGAAATTGGTATTTTTTCTATTCCAACGTCTTACATCGTAAATACAAAATTAGAGGTTAAAAAAGAAACTGTTGGTTATTTGGATTGGAAAGATCCTTCCACGGCGGAGCATTTAGTGAAATTGATGGATTAATTATTATTCCGAAAGTAAAAAGACAGAATGAGTGTAGAAAAAGATATTACAAAATTAAGTCCAAAAGAGTTTATTATTATTAAAGGCGCTCGACAACACAATTTAAAAAATGTGGATGTTGCTTTACCGCGTAATAAAATGATCGTTATAACTGGACTTTCAGGTTCAGGAAAATCATCCTTAGCTTTTGATACTTTGTACGCAGAGGGTCAGCGTCGTTATGTAGAGAGTCTTTCGGCTTATGCCCGCCAGTTCTTAGGACGATTAGAAAAACCGCAAGTAGATTATATAAAAGGAATATCTCCGGCAATTGCCATTGAACAAAAAGTTATTTCACGTAACCCACGTAGTACAGTTGGTACAATTACAGAGATATACGACTATTTTAAATTATTATTTGCAAGAGTTGGTAAAACATACAGTCCGGTTAGTGGCAAGCAGGTAAAACGACAAACAGTAACCGATGTAGTAAATTTTGTGGCAGAATTAAAAGCCGAAACAAAAGTTTTAATTCTTTCAAAAGTTTTTGAAGCAAAGGATCGTCCTTTTCAAAAGCAGTTAGAACTTCTTTCGCAGCAAGGTTTTTCGAGAGCTGTTATTAACGGAGAGATAAAAAAGATAAGTGAAATAGATTTTAAGACCGTAAAAAAAACCACCGAAGTTTTTCTTTTGATAGACCGACTAATTGCTAATCCTGAAGATGAGGATTTTTTAAACAGGGTGGCAGATAGTGTGCAAACTGCTTTTTTTGAAGGTAATGGTGAGTGTTTAGTTTGGGTTGAAAAAAACGACGGAACATACACGAAAAATTCTTTCAGTAATTTATTTGAATTAGATGGTATTACATTTGAAGAACCAAATGTAAATTTTTTCACGTTTAATAATCCAATTGGTGCATGTAAAACCTGCGAAGGCTTTGGAAGCATTATTGGCATCGATCCTGATCTTGTTATTCCAAACAAAAGTCTTTCTGTTTTTCAAAGTGCTATTGTTTGTTGGAATGGGGAGGTAATGAGTGCTTATAAAAATCAATTATTAAAAAGTGCGCACAAGTTTAATTTCCCGGTGCATAAACCAATTGCCGAATTATCTAAAAAAGATTACGAATTATTGTGGACAGGTAATGAGCATTTTGAAGGTTTAAATTCCTTTTTCAAAATGTTAGAAAAAGAAACCTACAAAATACAATACCGTGTTATGCTGGCAAGGTACAGAGGCAAAACATTTTGTCCGGATTGCCAGGGAACACGTTTGCGTAAAGATGCCAATTATGTGAAGATAGAAGATAAGTGCATTAATGATCTGGTTTTATCTCCGGTTGAAAATTTATATCCATTCTTTAAAAATTTAAAATTAGATGCTCACGATACGGCAATTGCCAAACGGTTATTAATTGAAATTACAAACCGTTTGCAGTATTTGTTGGATGTTGGTTTAGGTTATTTAACTTTAAATAGAGTTGCTAATACTTTAAGCGGAGGCGAAAGCCAGCGTATTAATTTAGCTACACAGTTAGGCAGTACTTTGGTTGGCAGTTTATATATTTTAGATGAGCCAAGTATTGGTTTGCATCCAAGAGATACCGAACGTTTGATTAAAGTATTACGCTCATTACAACAACAAGGTAACACCGTTATTATTGTTGAGCATGATGAAGAAATCATGCGTCAGGCCGATGAGCTCATAGATATTGGTCCGGAAGCTGGAACGCATGGCGGACATTTAGTTTTTCAGGGTTCGCATAAAGAATTATTAAAAAATAAAGAAGGCTATACCTCAAAATATTTAAATAATATATTAAGAATTGAAATTCCAAAAGTTAGGCGTAAGTGGAAAGAATTTATTGAGATCCGGAATTTGAATGAAAATAATTTAAAGAATGTTACCGTTAAATTTCCATTGGGGGTTTTAACCTGTGTAACCGGTGTAAGTGGTTCTGGAAAATCTACATTAGTGCGCAAAGGATTAATACCCAATTTACAAAGGTATTTAGATGGTTATTTTGAAAGTGTAAATGCCGATCATTTAATTGGAGGAAGTTTAAAACAAATTAAACAATTAGAGTTCGTTGATCAAAATCCAATCGGAAAATCTTCGCGAAGCAATCCGGTTACTTATGTAAAAGCATTTGATGAAGTAAGAAATTTATTTGCCGATCAGGGGCTTGCTAAAGCACGTGGTTACAAGCCCGGATTTTTTAGTTTTAACGTAGAAGGCGGAAGGTGCGAGGTTTGCCAGGGAGAAGGGCAAACAACGGTTGAGATGCAATTTATGGCCGACATACAATTGTTATGTGAGGGTTGTAAAGGAAAGCGTTATAAAGAAGAAACGCTGGAGGTTTTATATAAAGGAAAATCTATTTCGGATATTTTAGATATTACGGTAGACGAGGCGGTTGAATTTTTTAAACAAGACGAAGAAAATAAAACCTGTAAAAAAATATCAGAAAAGTTAGAAGCATTGCAAGCTGTTGGATTAGGTTATGTGGCTTTGGGTCAAAGCAGCAGTACTTTAAGTGGAGGAGAGGCACAGCGTATTAAATTGGCAAGCTTTTTAATTGCGATCAACAATACTTCACCCACCTTATTTGTGTTTGATGAACCAACTACCGGTTTACATTTTCATGATGTTTCTAAACTTTTAAAATCATTTGATGCTTTATTAAAAAAAGGACATTCAATTGTTGTGATCGAACATAATTTAGATGTTATTAAATGTGCCGATTGGATCATTGATATTGGTCCGGAAGGAGGAGAGAACGGAGGGAATGTGGTTTTTGAAGGAACACCGGATGATCTGGCGAAATCAAAAAAAGGGTATACAGGAAAGTATTTGTTAGAGAAAATTTAGTTTTTTAAACTTTAATGAAAGAAAAAATTATAAAAACCCCAAACGCTCAAATAACCTATAGGGTGGATGGGATAATACATTTGCATTATTTTGAGAATTTAATTACTATAAAAGAAAGTAAAGAGATCTTTAAAGCAATTAGAGAAAATTCACCATGGGATGTTTCGCCATTGTATATCAGCGGCGACACTTTTTCTAGCTTGGATAAAGAATCAAAAGATTTTTTTGCTAGCGAAATGGTTCTTAAACATTGTTCTTCGGTGGCGGTATTAGCCAAAAACATTGGACAAAAATTACTGGTAAATTTTTATTTTAATTTGATCAGATTAAAAACACCCACTCGTTTGTTTACTTCAGAATTGGATGCGATCAATTGGTCTTTACCCTATACAAAAAATAATATTCTGAATTCTAATTTTGTTTCAAAATAAAAAGGGGAAACATCTGTTTCCCCTTTTTATTTTAATAATTATATTTTGCTTAATTTTTTCCGCGAGAGAATTTAATGTTTCCTAAGCCGTCCATAACTTTCTTAAAGATATCAAAATACAGGGTGATGATCAATATGATACTCATCATCCAGATCACGCAAATATTAAACCAGTAGGTAGAAAAATAAGTCCCGAAGAAATTCTTTCTCGGTGCAAAAAAGTGTGCTCTTCCAATTTTAGAATCAATTGGGTCTTGATAAACCGGATCAATTTGTTGAATTAACTTACCGTCTTTTTCAATACATCTGTTTAATTCGCCCGAATTTTTAACCAGGTTGTTTAAATTTTCGTTGTCAAAATTTGCAGCAAGCTGTAAAAACTTTTCTTTTTCTGCAGGTGTTTTTTGCATAGAAAGTTTTATTTCATCTAATTTTTTATACGCGGTGTTTTGTACGTTTATATAATAATTTTTGATGTTAGTTAAATAGGCTTTAATGCCTAAGGCAACTGCAGGGTTATAATCCTTTTCGTTTATTTGCTTTAATACATCACACGCTACTTTTTTGTTGATCTTGTACTCTTTTGATATTTCATTATAAACTAGATCAATATCAGCTTTAATTTCACTTAACTTTTTACCTTCTTTAATTTCAGTTTCTATTTTAACTAATTTGCTTTCTAATTTTGGCATCCAATAATCTTTTTTAAATTGTGCCACACTTATACTTTTATCAAACTTGTAAAAATTGTGTTCGTAAGCATTTTCTTTAAATTGATTTACAGCTAAGGCTTCAAATGCCCAACGACTGGTCATTACCTCGCCACTAATTGGCACACTTCCTTGAGCAGCAAGAGTTGGATTTAATTTATCAAATTTAACTACAACACCGGCTAATAATAATTGCGGGATAATTAAAAACGGAATTAAAATGTAAATTGTAACGGCACTGTTAAATGCTGATGAGATATTTAAACCCAGCATATTTGCAAAACAAGATGTTGTAAATAATACCATCCAATAATCAGTATACATACCTTGTATTCCTAAAACGTAATTACCAACTATTACAAAGGTTAATGTTTGAACAGCAGATAAGGCGAACATAATAATTATTTTACTCCATAAATAACTGCCTTTACTTAAGTTTAAGAACGATTCGCGTTTACGTATCTTTCTGTCACGAATAATTTCTTCTGCACTTACTGTTAATCCTATAAATAAAGCAACTACAACCGACATGAACATGTAAGCCGGGATGTTTTCATTCTCTCCAAAAACATAACCTTTACTTGTATCAACATCTGTATTATAAAATCTAACCAAATAAGCTAAAATAAATGCAAGTACAGGGGCTTCTAAAAAGTTGATCATCAAATATTGCGTGTTCGTTAATTTACTTTTAACGTCACGCGTCATAAACACTTTAAATTGTTTAATGATGTTTGGGATCTTAAAAATACTCTCCGGAATTTCGGTGTGTTTTTTATCAGAGTGAATGTTGCTTTCTATGCGTTCTCTGTATTGCACATTCCATTCTGCAGGACTAACTTTTCTATTATAAGTTAAGTTACCGTATTCATCTAATACCTTACTTTCAATGATATTAAAAATTTGTTCAGGGTTAACGTTACCGCAGTTCCAACACTCCGATTCTTCAGCATTAACATGATTAACTAAACGTTTAAAATAACTTACAGCATCTACAGGGTTACCGTAATAGATAGGATAACCACCCACGTCTAAAATCATTAGTTTATCAAACATCTTATAGATCTCTGATGATGGCTGGTGAATTACAACAAAAATTAATTTTCCTTTTAAAGCTAATTCTTTTAAAAGGTCCATAATGTTTT
Source organism: Bacteroidia bacterium (assembly GCA_022842625.1). Taxonomy (GTDB): domain Bacteria; phylum Bacteroidota; class Bacteroidia; order B-17B0; family Aurantibacillaceae; genus Aurantibacillus. The sequence goes on from JALHPG010000049.1 coordinate 23,505, forward strand.
CAGAATCACGAGATGATAAACCTGATGTAGGTTCATCAACAAATAAAACACTTGGTTCGCGAATTAATTCTAACGAAATATTTAAACGTTTACGCTGTCCACCTGAAATTGTTTTTTCTAAAGGTGATCCAACTTTTAAATGTCTTGTTTCACTTAAACCTAAATCGGCCAATAAACTATTACAACGTTTAGAGATTTCTTCATCATCTAAATTACCAAAGCATAATTTAGCGTTGTAAAAAAGATTTTCGTAAACTGTAAGTTCTTCAATTAATAGATCATCTTGACTAACATGACCAATTACACCTTGAATAGCTTCTCTTTCGGTATGAATGTTTTTACCATTTATTTTTACAGAACCCGCGCTTGGCGTTTCCATACTATTAAGAACATTCAATAAGGTTGATTTACCTGCACCCGAACCACCCATTATACCAATAAGTTTTCCGCTTTCTTCGTTAATGTTAATGTCGCGTAAACCTAACTTGCCGCCTTTAAATTTGTATTCAAGGTTTTTTACTTCAAAAGTAATTCTAGCTTGGGATTCGTCACTTAAAAAACGTCCAATAACATCGCTATAATAAATTGGTTTTATTTTGCTTGAACGAATAGAAGATCCCGGTGTGAAAATATGTACACGCTCTTTTGAGATCCCTTGTCCGTTTAATTGCAGTTCGTAGTTACCATAAATTCTTAGAGCATACATTGATACGCTTTCAATTTGTATAACCCTAACATCCTGTGGTAATGTTTCGCAATAAATATGTTTACTTAAATTTTGAACGCCATTTTCGTTATTATTAATAACTAAAATATTTGGGTTATTAGGAACAACTTCAATACCGTCAACAATAAAAGAAGTTAATACATTAAACTCTTCCATTGGGATGTTAAATGTATCAGCTACCGTAAGAACAAATTCATTTTCTTGCTCAGAGATTTCGTTACTAGAGTGAATAAATTCAAGTAAACGAATAAGCACAATTACTTTTTGCGGTTGCTCTAACTCCTGATTAATTTGAGTACAAATTTTTAAGATCTTAACAGAGTTTAAAGATGTTCTTTTTGCTGCGCCTTCTTTCTTTTTGCTTGAGTTTTGGTGAGACTCTAAATATTCGTCAAATATTTTTAAATAGGTTTCAACCTGCTCTAGGTTTAATTGACTTTTTAAGAATGATTGTACAATTTGCCTTCCGGTATTATTTATGCCGTCAACCTTTGCAATAATTGCAAACATTTGCATAAGGGCTCTAAGTATTCGTTCGCTCATTTTTTATTTTTTTTGGACACAAAAACTTTCGTAAAAGTATTTTGCCATTTGTTTTATTTGATTACAATCTTGTTTTGAGTAACTTGTTTCAGCCTCACCAAAAACAAGGCCGGTGATACCATCATCTTTTAAGGTTCCAACATAATTTTTAAATATTTCAACAGTGAAATATCCTGTGTTTTTATTTAAAGCGTAATTCGTAGTTTCTTTAGCATAAAAACTTTTTGTTCCGGACTGAATTTCAAGAACGTCTTTTTTATCAAAGTAAAGATTTTCTGAAGTAACAATTCTCATATAAAATTTATTGTTTGATGATTTTATCAGTTGAATAGTTGAACCATTTTTTAAACTCGTAATTACATACTGGCTATCATAAACCTTGTTTTCTTTTGGAACACGTATTGTATCTTTAATAATAGTAAAATCTCCGGTACTTTGTGAATAAACACAAAAACCTAAAAACATACTCATTAATAATAAAACAATACGCTTCATTTTATAACTGAATTCTAAGATACGAAAAAAGGATAAAGTTTTACTTTATCCTTTTATTTTTTTAAAAATACTAAATTTTAAGGATTACTTTTGTTTAAAACCTATTAGCATAACAGCACATCCAGAACCCGGATTTCTATTTGCATCTAATTGGGCTTCAATAATTGTTTCTAAAGTAGATTTAACTTTAAAATCCCAATAAGGGGCATTTTTCTTGTCTCTGTTCGTAAATAATAAATGACGATCTTGATCATAAATATTAAAGATCAAATTTCCATCGGATGTTCCACTGC
>JALHPG010000050.1 GCA_022842625.1 Bacteroidia bacterium
AATTGAAACTGTTTTTTTAAGAAACACCGGTAAACTTAAAAAGGCAATTATTTTTGATTGTGATAATACGCTTTGGAAAGGCGTTATTGGCGAAGATGGCATGGAAGGCATTGATATGTCGCCAACTTCAAAATCCGGTAAATTCTATCATCTTGTGCAACGAATTGCTGTCTTCTTAAGTAAACGTGGAGTTATTGTTGGTCTATGCAGTAAAAATAATGAGCAAGATGTTTTAGATGTTTTAAAAAATCATAAGGATATGATCTTAAAAGAAGAACATATCGTTATTAAGAAAGTTAACTGGATCGACAAAGCAAGTAATCTGAGAGCCATCGCTTCCGAGTTAAATATTGGAATAGATAGTTTGGTTTTTGTGGATGATTCTAATTTTGAAATAAATTTAATTAAAGAACAAGTTCCCGAAATACTTACCATACAAGTTCCAACCGCAATTTCAGATTACCCGGATCTGATCTTAAAAAATGTTTACACGTATTTTAATTTGGTTTTAAATAGCGACGATGCTAAAAAAACCGAAATGTATAAACAGCAATTTGAACGCGAAAACAGCAAAACTGCTTTTAGTTCTATTGAGGATTATTTGGCTTCCTTAGAAATTGAATTAACCGTTGTAAAAAATGATAAGGCACACATGCCACGAATTGCTCAATTAACGCAAAAAACAAATCAATTTAATCTAACAACGTATCGTTATACCGAAAGTCAGGTTGATCATTTTATGGCTGACAAAAAGCATGAGGTGTATGCCATGTTTGTGAAAGATAAATTTGGCGATAATGGTTTAACGGGGGTTTGCATTGCCAAAGAGGACGAAAAAGATCCAAAAAATGTGATCATCGATTCGCTTTTAATGAGTTGCCGTATTATTGGCAGGAATATTGAGTTCGTTTATGTGAGCCATATCATCAAAGACCTTGCAAATAAAGGCTATCAAACGTTAACGGCAGATTATATTCCAACCAAAAAAAATGCGCAGGTTGAAGATTTTTATGATAAAGTAGGCTTAAACCTGATCGAAAATGTAGATGGAACTAAGCATTACTCACTGAATATTGCTAATTTTGAACCTAAGAAAGTAGATTATATTAAAATTAATACAGAACTGGTTTAAGTAAACAAAAAATAAATTAAAATGGAAAACACAAAAATAAAACAAGTAATGAGTGCGGTATTTGAGATTCCGGTTGAATCGATCGCCGATGATGCTTCTTCTGATAATATCGAGAACTGGGATTCTCTTAGACACCTTAATTTAATTCTTGCTTTAGAAGAAGAGTTTGGTGTTTCAATTCCTGATGATGAAGTAGGAAACTTGGTAAATTACAAGCTAATTGAATTGGTAATAAATGACCTCCTTAAATAACATAAAGTATTTCCTGGATAACTTTAAAGGATACGATGGTCAAACTGCCTTAATTTGGCACAATGCCAGTTATACGTATTCTCAACTTTTAGAAAGGATAGAACATTGGCGCATTGCCTTAAAAGATTTTTCTCAAGGAACAATTGTTGGTTTAGAAAGTGATTTTTCTCCCGAGACCATTGCTATCCTCTTTGCGCTAATAGAAAAAAATGTTATAGTAGTTCCGCTTGATATTAATCATTCAAATAAGAACTCAAAAAAAATTGAAATCGCTCAACTTGATTATTTAATTAAAGTAATTAAAGAAGACGAAATAAATATTTCAAAAATTTCTCCTGTTGTTAATGAGAAAAATGATCTATATAAAACTATTCAGCAACGAGGTGTTCCCGGTTTAGTGCTTTTTACCTCCGGTTCTTCGGGCGAGCCTAAAGGTGCGCTTCATGATTTTTCTAAATTATTAGCAAAGTTTCACGTTAAACGTAATGCTTTACTAACTATCAATTTTTTATTGTTCGATCATTGGGGTGGATTAAATACGTTATTTCACATACTATCTAACGGAGGAACGGTTGTTGTTTTAGAAAATAGAAATCCGGATTACGTATGCGAACTGATAGAAAAATATAAAGCAGAGTTATTACCTACATCACCCACATTTTTAAATATGTTGGTTTTAAGTCGTGCTTACGAAAGACATTCTCTTAAAAGTTTAAAAGTAATTAGCTATGGCGCCGAGCCAATGCCTGAAAGTCTTTTAAAACATTTAAATACACTTTTTCCCGACATTAAATTGCAACAAACCTATGGTTTAATAGAGTTAGGTGTAATGCGTTCTCAATCGCAAGATAACGGTTCGTTGTGGGTTAAAATTGGCGGCGAAGGCTATCAGACAAGAGTGGTGGATGGGATCTTACAAATAAAATCCGATTCTGCCATGTTAGGATACTTAAATGCAAAAAGTCCTTTTACTGAAGATGGCTGGTTTATTACAGGCGATTCGGTTGAAGTTGACGGAGAATATTTTAAGATACTTGGTCGTAAATCAGAAATGATAAATGTTGGAGGAGAAAAAGTTTTTCCTCAAGAGGTAGAAAATGTTATTCTTGAAATACCTGAAGTTGAGGACGTAGTGGTTTATGCAGAAAGTAATGCATTTACAGGAAAAATTGTTTGCGCTAAAATAAAATACAACGGCACCGAAACAAAAGCAGAAGTGGTTAAGAAAGTAAAAACCTATTGCCGCACAAAGCTTGAGTCGTTTAAGGTTCCGGTAAAAATTGAATTAGTTGATACAACTTTTGAATCGGATAGGTTTAAAAAAAGCAGGGTAAATGGAAATTAAATTTGATACAACAATTACTGGTGAGTTTATAATTTTGCGTAAAGCAGAATTGAGCGATGCTGAAGATATTTTTACTTGGCGTTCTGGTCATTCCGGTCGTTTTCTGCGTCACCCCGAAGGATATTCTGTTGCTATGCAGGAAGCATGGATAAAAAGCAGAAGTGATAAAGAGATCAACTATATTATTCAGGATAAAAAAACATTAGAGAAAGTTGGCATGATCAGTATCTATGAAGTAAATACGGATGATAAAGTTGCAGAGGTTGGCAGATTACTTTTAAGTGATACTTATTTAACCAAATCAAATCCTTACGGTTTAGAAGCGTTATGGCTTGGTTACAACTACGTTTTTAATGTCATGAATTTTAGAAAAATAACCGGAATCATTGCCGCCGTAAATACAACAATGGTGAAGCTTCAACTCTTTTTGGGTATGAAACAAGAAGGTTATTTAGAGAAACACACCTTGATAAATGGCAATTTTGAAGATCTTCATATTTTGAGTATTTTTAAAGACCAGTTCAACAATACATACACAAAGAAAATTAATTTTCTATTAAAAAGCTTTAAATAACATGAGTGCTATTCCCTTTTTAAATTTTGAACCAATGCATAAATTAATTCGTTCTGAAATTATGCAATCTTTTCAGGATGTTTATGATGCTAATTGGTTTGTTATGGGCAAAAAATTAGAAGCGTTTGAAAAGGAATACGCCGCTTTTAATAACACAAACTATTCTATTGGTGTTAGTAATGGGTTAGATGCTTTGCATTTAGCTTTAAAAGCATTAAATGTAACTAAGGGTGACGAAGTCATTGTGCCATCAAATACTTATATAGCAACAGCTTTAGCTGCCTCTTATGTTGGTGCTACTCCTGTTTTTGTAGAGCCGGATCCTAATACTTATAACATTAACCCTGCAAATATTGAAGCAGCTATTACTTCAAAAACAAAAGTAATTATGCCGGTTCATCTTTACGGGCAAGCTTGCGATATGGATGCAATTATGGCTATTGCAAAAAAACATAATTTATTTGTTGTTGAAGATAACGCTCAGGCTCACGGTGCCACCTTTAACGGGAAGATCACCGGTAGTTTTGGAAATGCGAACGGTACAAGTTTTTATCCGGGAAAAAATCTTGGTGCGTTAGGTGATGCAGGTGCTGTTACAACTAACGATGAGTCTATCGCTAAAAAAATTGCCATGCTGCGTAATTATGGTTCTGAAAAAAAATACCATAACGAGGAAATTGGTTTTAATATGCGTTTAGATGAGGTGCAAGCAGGTTTTCTTTCAGTGAAGTTAAAGCACTTAAACGAGTGGACTAAACAACGCAAAGAAATTGCTAAACAGTATAACGAGGCATTAAAAAATGTTGGCGATCTGGTATTGCCTGCAGTGCATGCAAATGCAACGCATGTTTACCATTTATATGTTATTAAAACAAAAAACAGAGATGGTTTACAAAAGCATCTTTCCGAAAATGGAATTGGTACATTGATACATTATCCTATTCCTCCGCATTTACAAAAAGCCTATCAATCTTTAGGTTTTAAAAAGGGAAGTTTTCCTATTGCCGAAGAATTAGCAGATAATTGTTTAAGTCTTCCTATTTGGCCGGGTATGACTTTGGATCAGGTAAATACTGTTGCCGAAAATATTAAAAAAGCATTTAAATAATTTCCAATGAGCAACAAATTATCTGTCATCTTATTATCCTATAAATCAGGAAATCGTTTAATTAATGTAAGAAATCAATTGCATGAAGTATTAAATGCAGCTTCTGTTCCTTATGAGTTAGTTATTATAGATGATGGTTCTTTAGATGGCTCATTTCAAATTGCAGAAGAGCTTGAAAAAAAACATGATAATGTTAGAGCTTATGAATTAAGCAGAAATTACACTTCACACTACGCCTTATTTGCCGGATTTAGTGTTATTAATGGCGATTGTGCCATTGTAATTGCTGATGATGATCAACAACCATACCAATTGCTTGTTGATCTTTATAACGAATGGAAAACAAAAGGTTCTAAAATTATTTTTTCTTACAGAACAGAAAGAGATGATCCATGGTTAACAAAACAAATGGCGCTTATGTTCTACAGAGTTGTTAGTTCAATTTCTGATTTTAAATATCCTGCAAAAGGTATTGATACTTATTTAGTAGATAGAGAAGTGATCGATATTCTTAATAAAGATATACATCCAATAAATACAACCACATTTACCGAACTTTTACGTTTAGGTTTTAATCCAACTTATTTCCCTTACGTTAGAGGTAAAAGCACTGTTTCAAAATCACGCTGGACGTTTAAGAAAAAAGTTAAGTTAGCAAAGGATTGGTTTTTTTCCACTTCGTCATTTCCAATTAAATTAATAAGTTTTACAGGTTTAGCAGTTTCTCTTTTTGCGTTTGCGTTAATCGTTTTTTACGGGTACATAAAAATATTCGGCAATCCTGATTACTGGAAATTTGAAGTAAAAGGATGGGTAAGTATCATTATTTTAATTTCTTTCTTCTCGGGTTTAATATTATTAAGCTTAGGAATTATTGCCGAATATATTTTCAGGATCTACGAAGAGGTAAAAAACCGTCCGGGTTATATTATTAAAAAGAAAGAAAACAAAAACGACTCTAATAGTTAGTCGGGTTTCAAAGAATATTTCAAAAGTTATTTTTAAGAGCCTTCGTTATTAAAACGGAGGCTCTTTAAAATCTTCTATATCATTACGTTTTACGATGTCGTTATTTACATCTTCAACTCGGTCCCAATTTTTTGAAGCGACCGTTTTAGTTCCTGAATTTAAAAAATCACTGTTTTGCTGTAACGGACCCGGATTATTTTGATTGTAGATCACATCCTGACCTTCAGTGTAATCTAAGTCAGCAAACTTAGCATATTGACCAATAAAGCGCAATTTAACGGTCTCTAATGCACCATGTCTGTTCTTGGCAATAATTACTTCAGCTCTCCCTCTTGTAGGCTCGTTATTCTCATCAACTTCTAATCCGTAATATTCAGGTCTGTAAATAAACATAACCATATCCGCATCTTGCTCAATTGCTCCCGATTCACGTAAGTCACTTAACTGTGGACGCTTGCTTCCGCCTGGTCTGTTCTCTACCTGACGACTTAATTGCGAAAGTGCAATGATCGGTATTTCTAATTCCTTGGCTAAACTTTTTAATCCACGTGATATTTGACTGATCTCTTGTTCACGATTTCCTTTCCCGTCCGGACCACCACTCATTAACTGTAAGTAGTCAATAATGATCAATTCAACTTTTTGATTTTCTTTTAAACGACGGGCTTTTGCACGTAATTCAAAAATAGATAAAGCTGGTGTATCATCAATGTATAAAGGGGCAACAGCTAATTTTTTAATACGTTCATTTAGTTGAATAAATTCGTGATTATCTAAATTACCTTTTAATATTTTATCCTGTGCTATTTCAGTCTCGCTGGAAATTAAACGTTTTACTAATTGTAAGCTGCTCATCTCTAAAGAGAAAATAGCAACGGGTTTATTAAATTCAACCGCTGCGTTTTTTGCCATAGAAACAACAAACGCAGTTTTACCCATACCTGGTCTTGCTGCTAATATCAATAAGTCTGATTTTTGCCATCCACCGGTAATCCTGTCCATTGCGGTAAAACCACTTGGTACACCCGATAAACCATCAGTTTGATTTGCTGCGGTTTCAATTTCATTAATAGCTTTTGCAATTAACGTACTCATCTTATCGTGCTGTTTACGCACGTTAGAATCTAAAATTTCAAAAATATTTTTTGTTGTTTCATCTAACAATTCAAAAACATCGGTACTGTCTTCGTAAGCAACTTTAATGGTTTCGGTACTTAAGCGAATTAACTCGCGTTGTAAATATTTTTGTGCAACAATACGTGCGTGAAATTCAATATTTGCAGAAGAAGCAATTCTGTTTGTTAAAGCCGAAACATAATAAGCGCCACCAACAACCTCAAGTTCACCGGTACGTTTTAATTCTTGCGTTACGGTAAGAATGTCAACCGGCTCCGATCGGTTGAATAAAGCCATCATCGCAGAAAACACGCGGCCGTTTTGGTCTTTGTAAAATGCTTCCGGACTTAAAATGTCAATTACAGTACTTAATGCTTCTCTCTCTAAAAGCATTGCGCCAAGCACAGCCTCTTCTAATTCTACAGCTTGCGGTGGAAGTTTTCCTATCTCACTAGCACCTGTTGTAGGGTTGGTAAAAATACGTTTACGGGTTTTATTTTGATTGTCTTGGTTCATGTATGTAATTATTTTTTAGGGCCAAAATGGATAGCTTTTTCGTCTTTTTCACTTATCTCTAATACAACGCTATTCATAAGGGGGAGGCAAATGTGCAAAAAAATTACTCTATCCTAAATTTACAAAACTCCCGGGAATATTAATAACTTGTGTATAAATTTAGTTTACATGTTCAAGCCCAATAAAATCAAGGCTTTAGGGTGACCTTGCGTGTTCATAATTCCAAAAAGCAATTCTTAACAAGACTTGTGTTAGGTAATTGTTAATTGTTTAATGACCTTCATTTTCAAGCGATTAATGGTTTTCCGAAAAATTAGTGTTTGATTTTTGTTTAATTTTAGTATCTACTTATCAAATAGCCATGCGGCTTTAAAGCAGATATTCAGATGAAAATTTTATTAGCAGATTCCAATCACCCTATCCTTCATCAAGCGCTTATTAATGCAGGTTTTGAATGTGATCTGTTTTGGGAAAAAAGTGCCTCTGAATTAATTTCTATTTTACCAAATTACGACGGACTAATTCTCAGAAGTAAATTTAAAGTCACCAAAGAAATTATTGATAGTTGTCCTAAATTAAAATGTATTGGCAGAGTAGGAGCAGGAATGGAAAACATTGATGTGGAATACGCAACTACTAAAAAAATAATTTGTTTAAGTGTTCCCGAAGGTAATCGTGATGCTCTTGGAGAGCACGCTATTGCTATGTTATTAATGCTGTTTAATAATTTAAAAAAAGCCGACGAAGAAGTTAGAAAAGGAATTTGGTTGCGCGCAGAAAATAGAGGTGTGGAAATAAAAAATAAAACCATTGGCATAATTGGTTTTGGAAATATGGGAAGCAGTTTTGCGAAAAAATTAATTGGCTTTGAGTGTAAGATTTTAGCGTATGATAAATATATTTCGGGTTTTGGCGATCAATTTATAACTGAAACAACTCTTGAGAAAATTTTTGATGAGTGTGACGTGGTTAGTCTGCACACGCCATTAACAAAGGAAACGGAGTTTATGATAAATGCCGATTTTATTAATAAATTCAAAAAAGACATTTACATCATAAATACTGCACGCGGCAAATGTTTAAATACAAATGATCTGGTTGCTGCATTAAAGAGTGGTAAAGTAAAGGGTGCTTGTATAGATGTGTTTGAATACGAAAGTGTTTCGTTCGAACAAATTGAAAATAATGAGATCCCCGAAGCTTTAAATTATTTGATACACTCTGATAAGGTAGTGTTAAGTCCGCATATTGGCGGGTGGACACATGAAAGCAATTTTAAAATGAGTGAGATGATCGCTAATAAAATGATCAATGCTTTAAAGACTAGTAGTTAACTGTAAACTGAGGTGTTGTTACAATGTTTGAATTGTTGCCGGCTTCATCAGTTGCAAACACAACGTACTTAAATATTTTAATAGAATCTGCCGGTCTAAATTCTGTCATCGGAATGTAAATTTCTCCTCTAATTGATTTTCCTTTAAAGCCATCTCCCGGTTGTGTGATGATCTTAGCAATGTTAAAGGTGTCAGAAATATTAGTATCAAAAAAACCTGTAAATTTTTTTGTCCCGTTATTGTAATAATAAAATTTCATGATCAGGTTTGGCACTTTACCCGGTATTTCTCTAAAGATATCACCATCACCATCTTCGTAGCCTAGGATCATTTGTCCGTTATCAATGCCATTTGATTTTGAAGATGTAAAATCAATAAACTCTAGCGTGGGCACAGGGTCTTTGCTTTGCTTTTTCACACAAGAAAAACCAAAGATCAAAACCAAAAATATTATTAGAATAAAGCGCATCAATACAAAATCAATACATAAATTTACAAAATTATTAGCGCTTTACCAAACGCCTTGATCATTAACGAAAACGAAATATTTAATATTGCCTCAGAGAGCGACTTTCTGCAGTGTGCTTTAAGTATTTTTAACTTTCAGTTTGCCCAAAATCCGGTTTATAACAAATGGGTAAAGCTTTTAAATATCGATTCTGAAAAAGTAAAAACACTTGAGCAAATACCTTTTTTGCCAATTGAAGCATTTAAAAAGTTTGAAGTTGTTAGTTCTCCAATAAATTCGGCTACAATAAAATTTACAAGTAGTTCAACCACTTCTCAAATTCCTGCAACTCATTATGTAAATGATATTAAGGTTTACGAAAAAAGTTTTTCCAAGGATTTTAATTTATTTTATGGCAAGCCTTCAGATTATTGCATTTTAGCCTTGCTACCAAATTATTTGCAACGCAGTGGCTCATCGCTGGTTTACATGTGCGATAGACTTATTAAAGAGTCAAAACATCCGTTTAGCGGATTTTTTTTAGACGATATTGATGATCTTATTTCTAAAATAAACCAATTAAAACAAACAGATCAAAAAATACTTTTAATTGGGGTTTCTTATGCCTTGATGGATCTGTGCGATAAAGATATTTCGTTAACGGATAATTTTATCGTGATGGAAACCGGCGGTATGAAAGGCACTCGTAAGGAATTATTAAAACCCGAATTACATGCCTATTTAAAAAGCGGGTTTAATATCGAGCAAATTCATAGTGAGTATGGCATGACCGAATTATTGAGTCAGGCCTATAGTTTGGGTAATGGCGAATTTATTTCTCCGCCATGGATGAAGTTTTTGATCAGAGAAGTGGACGATCCTTTAAAAATAAGAACCGATAATAAAACCGGCGGTATTAATGTTATTGATCTTGCTAATTACAATTCGTGTTCATTCATTGCAACCAAAGATCTTGGTAAATTAAATCAAAATAAGACTTTAGAGTTAATGGGAAGGTATGATAACAGCGATGTGCGCGGTTGTAATTTATTAATGGGGAATTTTTAATTGGCAAAAAAATCTTACCCTTGTCTGCCCGCCAATAAAAACATTACTGCCATTCTCACGGCAACTCCGTTTTCAACCTGATCTAAGATGATGGATTGTTTGCTGTCCGCAACATCACTGGTGATCTCTACACCGCGGTTAATTGGCCCCGGGTGCATGATAATTATTTTTTTAGAAAGACTGTCCAACAATTCTTTATCTAAACCATAAAGCATAGAGTATTCTCTTAATGTTGGAAAATATTTTATATCCTGACGCTCTAATTGAATGCGTAACATGTTTGCTACATCGCACCACTCAAGCGCTTTTTTAAGGTCTAATTCTACTTCAACACCTAAACTTGCAATGTGTTTTGGTATTAAAGTTAATGGGCCGCACACTTTTACAATGGCACCTAATTTTTGTAAGCAAAAGATATTTGAAAGCGCAACGCGAGAGTGTAAAATATCACCTACGATCACAATTTTTTTACCTTTTAGATCGCCCAGTCTTTCTTGTATTGAAAACGCATCTAACAATGCTTGTGTTGGATGTTCGTGGGCTCCGTCGCCGGCATTAATGATTTTTGCATTTACTTTTTTAGATAAAAAAACAGCGGCACCGGCACTTGCGTGGCGCATAACGATCATGTCCACTTTCATGGCAAGGATGTTATTTACAGTGTCTATTAAAGTTTCTCCTTTTTTAACGGAAGAGTTAGAGGCAGAAAAGTTGATGGTATCTGCACTTAAACGTTTTTGAGCTAACTCAAACGATAAACGAGTTCGGGTAGAGTTTTCGAAAAATAAATTGGCAATGGTGATGTCTCTTAACGAGGGAACTTTTTTGATGGGGCGATTAATGACTTCTTTAAAATTTTGAGCGGTACTTAAAATTAATTCAATGTCGTTTTTGGTAAGGCTTTTTATTCCGAGGAGGTGATTAACGCTTAAGTGGCTCATTTTTTTTGAAATCTGTTCCGATAGCTATCGGAGTTCAAAAGCTAAAGTTAGCTTATAATTTTTAATTACGAAATTATTTTTTCAGGTAACGTTCTTTTATAATGTTTAAATGATGCTGTGAGTGGCCGCAAATCATATAACCAACAGAGTTTACTGTTACAATACCTCCCGGAGAAGTTCCAACCGCCATTAATGTTTCAAAAGAAAAGGATCTAAATAAGGCTATTGTTGCGTTTCTAACTGCATCAAACTCTTCTTCAATATCTTTTAAAGACCTTAAATCGGCATGGCTATTGGCTGCATACAAATTTTCATCAAAGGAAGTAGATTTTTGCGAATCGCCTCTTGCAAATCTTAAAGCTCGCGTAGCCATTATCCTTTCGGTATCGATGCAATGAATTAAAACCTGCTTGGTTGTCCATTTTCCATCGGCATAGGCATAATTGGCAAGTTCAATTGGGATGTTTTTAATAAAGTCTAAGTTTGTTTTTTTTGTTTCCGTTAAAGCATTTACAACATCTTCTTGTTTTACAAGATCAACGTAATAATTATAATATTCAGGGTGCTCTTCTTTTTTAGGTCTCATTTTGTATTATTTGTCAAACAGCGTTATTTTATCTTTTCCGTCTGTTTCCATCCACTCAACTTTTACATTTTGTGTTTCTATCGAATCAATTGTAATACCCACATATTTAGCTTGTATGGGCACATGGCGCGCTAGTCGTCTATCCACTAAAACCAATAACTCAACATCCTGAGGTCTGCCAAATGCCAACATCGCATCTAAACCGGCTCTAATGGTTCTTCCGGTAAACAATACATCATCCACCAAAACAACATTTTTATCTTCAATGGTAAAATCAATGTTTGTTGGATTTGGGATCAACTCTTTTTTTCTAAAATCATCACGATGAAACGTAATATCCAAAGCGCCACATTTTATATCCTTATTTTTTAAAATGCTCTGAAGCTCTTTTTGAATGCGCTTTGCGAGAAATATACCGCGAGGTTGTAAACCAATTATTACTGTTTCGCTAAAATCGTTATGAGCCTCTATTAATTGATGACACAAACGTTTTATTTTAACGTCGAATTGATTTTTTTCTAATAAAATTTTTGGTTGCACTTTATTATGGAATTAGATCTTAAAGATAAATATTATTCTTTGTTTTTACTATCTAAAATTATGGTCACAGGCCCATCATTAATTAACTCAATTTGCATGTCTGCCCCAAATTGTCCGCTTTTACACGGTTTTTCCATTAATTTTTCTGTTTCAGAAATAAATTTTTCATATAAAGGAATAGCCACTTCGGGTCTTGCTGCTTTTATAAAGGAAGGTCGGTTACCTTTTTTGCAGGCGGCGTGTAATGTAAACTGACTAACAATTAACATCTCGCCATTAATTTGTTTAATATCCAGATTCATTTTCCCTTCCACGTCGGAAAAAATGCGCATGCCGCAAAGTTTGGAACTTAACCATTCAACATCCTCATTCGTATCCTCATTTTCGATACCTACTAAAACTAAAAATCCCTTATTAATTGAGGAATATAGTTTATCTTCGATGGTAACACTTGCTTTTTTTACTCGTTGTAAAACTATGCGCATAATTTTTTATCTTTAACAAAAATAGCTAAAATGAAGAATCTATTTATTACCACATTATTTTTATTAATATTTATTTCTTGTAAAAAGAAAGAAAGCACAACTGAGGAGCCAACACCAACTCCTACACCAACACCCACTGTAAGTTGCCCAACGTGTAACTTTCCGGATACAGTATGGACAAGCACGGCGAGCGGACCAAAGCTTATTTTTAAATTTAAATTTGATAGTACTCAAACAAGACTAAATAATTTGGGCACTCCAACAACAGTTGCTGCGGGTAACGCAGGTCAATCGCCAAAATTTAACGGAATGAGCGCTCATTATATTGAAATGGCGCCTACAAATTCTACACAGGTTGGACAAGGAACTGTTTTGTATAGGGCCGAAGAAACGATGTGCGGTGGAAGTACTGCTATTGTGTTTTGTAAATCGGTGGTTGCTAAAGATGGCGATGTATTTTTTTCTGTGCCAATTGCCAGTGTAACTCCGGGAACCTATAAATGGCTGCGAGTATCACTAGCCTATCAAAATTACGATGTTAAAGTAAAAACAACATCTGCCGGTGTTATTGATGGCACGATCGCTTCATTTGTTGGGTTCAATACCTATCTTACAAAATATAAAATGCATAGTGCGGTTATGACGCCAACTTTAAATGGTGCAGGAAATAAACTACAAGGTTACTGGGGGTTTTATGCTAATGTATTTAATACCGAAGTTAAAACAGAAGGTCAGGCGCCGCAAACTACGGTAGTAAATCCAAATAGCGCTAACTCACCAATACCAGCAGGCAGTTGTTTAGTTACCGGGGAGTTTGTGACCACAGCCAATCAAACGGTTGGGGCACCTTTTGTAATTACCGGTAACGAAACACAAGATATTATTATTACAGTATCACTTTCAACCAACAAAAGTTTTGAGTGGAAAGAACTGACCTTTGACGGATTGTTTCAACCGGAGATAGGTGAAACGGTTGTAGATATGGGATTACGAGGCCTGAAGCCGATGTATTAATAAAAAAAGCCTGATTAAAAAAAATCAGGCTTTTTAATTTGTAAAATATTGTTTTACTACTTTCCTTTAAACTTATTAATCGCGTTAATTGTAAATTCGCTTAACACCAATGTACCGCTCATTCCTGCGCGTTCAACTAAAAGTGTATCCCAGTTTTCTGTTCCTTGCCACATTACTTTTTTTAGCATGCTCATTGCTTCGGGATTGCTAGTGGCTAATTTACCTGCAAGCACATCAATGCCTTTATCCATATCTTCGATCGTAGAAAATAATTCAGCATACAAACCTTTTTCTTTTGCCCATTGAGCGGTTTGCCATTCGGTTGCGTTAATGGTTAATTGACAAAAAGCAGAAGTGCCAACCTTACGCTCAACCGCAGGGCCAACTACAAAAGGACCAATACCAACGGCTAACTCACTTAATTTTATTGAAGCTGAGTCAACCGCAAATGTATAATCTGCGCTTGATGCAATACCAACACCACCGCCAACAGCTTTACCTTGCACGCGTGCAATAATAAATTTGGGAGCTTTACGCATGGCGTTTATAACCATTGCAAATCCTGAGAAAAATTTTAACCCTGTATCAATATCTTTAATAGCAATTAATTCGTCAAAACTTGCGCCTGCACAAAATGCTTTATCGCCTTCGCTTTTTAAAACGATCACTTTTGCATTATCATCTTTTCCTAATTTTTCAATTTCGACTGCAAGGTTACGTAATTGTGTGCCCGGCATTGAGTTGCTTTGCGGATGAAAAAAAGTAATTGTTCCTATTCCGTTTTTAATTTCTGATCTTACGAATGGTTCCATTTTATTTAAGGTTGATTTGGTTAAAATTTTCAAAAAAAAAGCCCCGTTAACTAGGGACTTTTTTTATTTAATTAGAGCGTTTTACTGTTTAACTATTTTTGTTATAGTAGACTTTTCGTTAACAAATAATCTTACAAAATAAATTCCGTTAGCTTCATTTGAAATATTTACCTGATTAATTCCTTCGGCGAATGTTTCGTTCAAAATTATCTCCCCAATTAAATTATAAATTGTGATCTTAGTTGGACTATATAATTTTATTGTAAAATATCCTGCACTAGGATTAGGATAAATTGAAATTTGCTGATCTTCATATTTGGAGCCCAATATTCCTGTACAAAGACTAACGCTTTGGGTGAAGGTTGAGCTATTTGAGCAGCCATTGGCATCTGTACCAGAAACAGTATACGAAGTAGTTGTGGTAGGGGTAACGGCAATAGCAGAAACAGTGGAAGTAGTATTCCAGCTATACGATGAGGCACCTGAAGCAGATATAGTAGCAGAGTTTCCTGTACAAATCAAACTTGAAGTACTCGATACAGAAATGGTTGGAAGTGAATTAACGGTAATTGTTTTTGTTGCTGTAGATGTACACGAACTTGAAGTACTTGTGAAACTATAAACAGTAGTTAAGGTAGGAGAAACAGAAATAGTAGATGTTGTTGCGGAAGTATTCCATGTATAAGTGGTTGCTCCCGTACCTGTTAATAAAATAGAAGAACCGCTGCAAACTACACTCGGACTATTTATAGATACCGGCATGCAGGTTTGAAAAACTAAAATCCTATTGTTGGTTCTGTCTTGAACAAATAATTGACCATAAACCGGATCAAAAGATACACAAGCATTGGCACCTCCTGTTGAAGGACTTACAGCTGCAGTACCCATTGTAGTGAAATTTGGTGCAAGTAAAACATTAGTGGCAACAGAATTCGTATTTGCACCGCTAAAAATGGTTATTCTTTTATTAGTTAACTCACCAACAAACAAACTGTTTTGATCGCTGCATAATCCGGTTGGATTATTGAGAGATGTGGCCGAAGTACCTGCAGCATTGGAAGTAAAATTAACTTGACCTATAACACCATCTGCCGGAGCGCCATTTGGTTTACTGTAAACGTTATCGTATCTTAATACTCTATTGTTATTAGGATCTGCAACAAATAATGAAGAACCGATAGTTGTTAAGCCATCAGGTCTAGAAAATTTAGCAGCAGATAAACTGTTAGTATTTGTTGTGTATAATGATTGACCTAACACAGCATTTGCATTTGCGCCATTTCCGATCGTTTTCGCATTGTCATATCTTAACACACGAATATTACCGTTATCAGAAACCCATAACGCACCGGTTAAGTTATCGTAATGAAGTTGATTGGCACATTGTGGGCCTGTATTAAAAGATATCCCATTTTGAGAAAGGGTCGGTGCTCCACTTGTAAAATTTGGTTGGCCTAAAACTTGGTTTGCATTTGGATTATTAACAGTAATTGTGTGGGCATTATCAAATCGTAAAATACGATTTTGTCCCTGAGAGAGGATCCAGAGGGTTCCACTGGCTGTATCTACAGCTAAACCGTTTGGATAAAATAAACCATTTTGTGTTAATCCGCCAGACGAGGAATTAGTGAAGTTACTTTGTCCGAAAACTAAATTTGCTGAAGGTAAATTTGAAGTAATAGGATATGCAAAACGTAAAACCCTATTGCCAAAAAAATCTGCAACATACATACAATTATGCTTTGAGTCTATTGCAAAACATACGTTAACAACAGTCGGGCCAAAAGTGTTTACATTTGTTGAGATGGTTCCACTTGCAGAAGGACTTGTAGATCCTAATGTGAAAACTGCATTTTGCCCATTTACCCATGTTTGGCTAACCAAGCTTTGAAATGATCCAATTGAAATAATCGCTAATAATAATTTTTTAATCATGGTTTTTTATATTTAGGTTAATAGTAATTTGAAAGTTACACCAAAATCGTAACCGGATTTTCTATAAAGCCTTTAAGCGTTTGTAAAAATGCTGCACCTGTAGCGCCATCAACCGTTCTGTGATCGCAAGCTAAAGTTAGCATCATAACATTACCCGGTACTACCATGTTGTTTTTTACAACAGGTATTTGTCTTATTGCACCAACTGATAAAATACACGATTCAGGTGTATTGATAATTGAAGTAAATGATTCAATACCAAACATTCCTAAATTAGAAACTGTAAATGTGTTTCCTTCCCAATCTGAAGGTTGAAGTTTTTTATCTTTTGCACGCTTACCAAGATCTTTTACTTCGGCAGAAATTTGTGATAATGATTTTTGATCAGCAAAACGAATTACAGGAACTAATAAACCATCTTCAACAGCAACAGCAACACCGATGTGAATGTGACCGTATGAGCGTATTTTATCGCCCATCCAAGATGTATTTACACGAGGATGTTTGCGTAATGCCGCAGCACATGCTTTAATAACTAAATCGTTGAATGAAATTTTTGTATCAGGAATTGCATTAATAGAATTACGAGAGGCAATGGCATTATCCATATCACATTCTATATTTAAATAAAATGCAGGAGCGCCATTTGTACTTTCTAATAAACGTTTTGCGATCACCTTTCTCATTTGAGAAACTGGTTCGTCTACAAAACTTTCTGCGCCTTGAACAGATGGTGTAGAAGTTTTTGATGCAGCAGCAGACGGTTTGTAATTTTCAATATCTGCTTTTGTAATTCTTCCGTTATCTGCCGAGCCTTTAACTTTACTAAGATCGATTCCTTTTTCTTTAGCTAATGCTCTTGCAAGGGGAGAAGCTTTTATTCTTCCACCATCGTTTGACGAAGTGGTCTCGACTCCGCTCGAACTAACAGCAGCTTTTGTTGGCGCAGCGGTTGAACTTGTTGAAGTTTTAGTCTCTTCTATTTTAGCTCCTTTCGAAGGAGTAGAATTTACAGAGGCTAAAACATCCTTCATATTCTCATCACCTTTACCAAGTATTGCTAATACGCTATCAACGGGTACACTTTTTCCTTCTTCAACACCAATGTGCATTAACACACCGTCTTGAAAAGATTCAAATTCCATGGTTGCTTTATCCGTTTCTATATCTGCTAATAATTCTCCACTCTTAACTTTATCGCCAACTTTTTTGTGCCATTTTGCAACAACACCGTCCGTCATCGTATCACTCAATTTAGGCATACGCACCACTTCGATACTTTTGGGTAATGTTGAATTTTGAATGTTAGATGTTAAATGAGTGCTATCATTTTTAACAGGCATACTTTCATTTTTAATTGACGTATTATCATTTTTAATTTCTAATTTAGAATTTAAAATTTCTGATATATCTTCACCTTCTTTTCCTAAAATTGCAATGATAGAATCAACAGGTACAGCAGATTTTTCGGGAACGCCAATGTGTAATAACACACCATCCTGAAAAGATTCAAATTCCATTGTTGCCTTATCAGTTTCAATGTCAGCAAGTAGATCGCCGCTTTTAACTTTATCACCAACTTTTTTATGCCACTTTGCAACCACGCCATCTGTCATGGTATCACTTAATTTGGGCATTCTTACTATTTCAGCCATACTTTTGTAAGTTATTAATGTTAAGTTTTTAGTTTTTAATAAGACTAAACTTTGATATTAGTTTTTAAATTTTCTTGTGAGGTTTTTACTATTTTTGTCAGGATTTTTACCAACTCATTTGACTCTTTTACTTGGGTACTTAAGTCAACTGTGTACCAATTTGAATTACTCAATAACTTTAACCAATATAATGTTTCGCGAGCTTCTTTTGATGCGATCGACATTTTAGATGCGAAATCTTTTTTTGTTTGTCCTGCACTCGCCTCATTTACATTTGCTCCTATTGAGGTTGCACTTCTTAATAGTTGTTTAAGTATTGGGTTATTATCAATTTTTGAAAGTTGCTTATATAGTTCAATTATCATTAAAGAGAATTTGAAAGATTTCTCCTGAATAATGCTTTCTTTATATTTTTCTATTTGTTGCAACTATTAAAAACTAAACACTAATAATTAAAAACTATTCTATGATAAAAGGATAATTCGGTTCCGCATAAACATCCTTAAAAAGTTCTTCCGGCTCTGGGTAAGGACTTTCTTCTGCAAACTGAACAGACTCGTCAACCAATGCTTTTACGCGTGCTTCAGCCGCTTCAATTTCAGCATCGTTGATCCATTTGTTTTCTTTTAATGTTGCAAGAACTTTATCAATTGGATCTTGCTGCTGGTATTCTTTAACTTCTTCTTTTGTACGGTATGTTTGAGCATCACTCATACTATGTCCTTTGTAACGGTAGGTTTTCATTTCTAAAAACGTTGGTCCATCACCTCTGCGAGCGCGAGCTACAGCCTCTTCCATTGCTTCGTGAACTGCTTCAACAGTTAAACCATCAACCGGTTTGCTAGGCATGTCATAAGCTAAACCTAATTTCCAAAGATCGTGAACGTTACTGGTACGCTCTACTGAAGTACCCATTGCGTATTGATTATTTTCAACAATAAAAACTACAGGTAGTTTCCATGTCATTGCCATGTTAAATGCCTCGTGTAAAGCACCTTGTCTAACCGCACCGTCGCCCATAGAGCAAACGCAAACGTTATCGGTACCATTATATTTTTCTGCAAAAGCAATACCGGCACCTAATGGCACTTGACCACCAACAATACCGTGACCACCAACAAAACCATGTTCTTTACTAAAAATGTGCATACTACCTCCTTTGCCTTTACTGCAACCGGTTATTTTTGCATACATCTCTGCCATTACGTATTTTGGGTGTAGGCCTAAACCAATAGGATGAGCATGATCGCGGTAGGCTGTAATATGTTTATCGCCCTTTTTAGTAGCGCTTACAGTACCCGCTACAATTGCCTCTTGGCCTATGTATAAATGGCAAAAACCTTTAATTTTCTGTTGCACGTACACTTGTCCGGTTTTCTCTTCGAACTTGCGCATTAACAACATTGATTCATACCACTTTAAATAATTCTCTTTTGTGAACTTTGATTTTTTTTCTGTCAATGTTTTAGCCATTTTGCTATAATTTAGAATGACACAAAAATAACAGAAAAATGGGAAAAAAGTACTTTTAAATCAGATTAGCTAAATTAATTCTACAGTCTAAAAAATTAGATTGGGCAAAGTTTTATAGTTTGTATATTTTTGTATGATTTGACCCCAGAAACACATGATTTTAAGCTATAAACCCTTTATTTTAGAATATAAACATCCATTTGGGGTTTCTTCAAATACCAGAACTTCTACAACATCTGTATTCGTAAAAATTGAACATAACGGAAAAATTGGTTATGGCGAAGCCTGTTTGCCGGTTTATTTGGGCGAAACTGTTGAAGGTACACTTGCATTTTTTGAAATTGCCAAACCGGTTTTAGCTATAAATACCGACCATTTTTCTCCTCAAGAGATCAGACAGGAAATTGATTCTCTGTCTAAAGGAAATAATGCCGCTAAGGCGGCGATCGACATTGCCTTAAATGATCTTTTAGGAAAACTAGCTGAAAAACCTTTTTATGATTTGATGGGATTAGGAAAAAGTGATGCCATGCCAACCTCATTTACTATTGGTATTGATGAGGAACAAAAAATTGAGCAAAAGATCAAAGAAGCGTCTGAATTTTCTGTTTTAAAAATAAAAGCTGGAACCAAAGACGATAAAGCGTTGATAAACATAATTAGAAAATATACCGATAAGCAATTATATGTTGATGTTAATCAGGGTTGGACCGATAAACAAATGGTATTGGATATGATCTTTTGGATGAACGAAAAAAACGTAATTCTGGTTGAACAACCAATGCCTGTTGCTATGATAGATGAAATGGCATGGGTTACAGAGCAGAGTCCAATTCCTACCATTGCAGATGAAAGTGTAAAACGATTAAAAGACCTAGAAAACTTAAAAGGTTCTTTTTCAGGAATTAATATTAAGTTGATGAAAAGCACCGGCCTAACAGAAGCCATTGAAATGGCGCGGTATGCAAAACAAAATAATTTAAAAGTGTTGTTAGGGTGTATGGCAGAAAGTTCTTGTGCAACATCTGCCATGGCTCAATTAATGCAGTTAGCAGATTATATAGATCTTGATGCGCCAAATCTTTTAAAGAACGATCCGTTTAACGGCGTAACCTATAAAAATGGAAATGTTTATTTGAATGATAGGCCCGGAATAGGGGTGGAGCCAATTGAATCCCTTCTGGATTTTTAAACCATGTGCGTTATTTTTTTGCCACAGATTTCACAGGTTAGCGCAGATGTTTTTTTAATTGATGAAGGAATTTTTTGGGAAGGGAAATTGTTTAATTGTAAATCTGTCTAACTCGTTGCTTATTTATCGGAGATGTCCTCTGCCAGTGCATCACCAACAACAAAGGTACTACCGCCAATTAAGATAAGATCGTTTTTTTTGTATGCTTTTTTTGCTGCAGCTATTGCTGATTTTACAGTGCTATAAGTTTTACCTTTTAAATTTATTTTTTGTGCCTGTTCAAGCAATTCATTTTCGTTTAAAGCGCGTGGAATATTTGCTTTAGTAAAATAATAGATAGCATCTTTGGGAAGTAATTGTAATATTTTTGAAACATCTTTATCGTTCACAGCACCAAAAACGAAATGTAATTGGTTATAGGTTGAGCTTTTTAAATTAGCGATCACGTTTTTTATACCGTCCTCGTTGTGCCCCGTATCTGCTATCATTAAAGGTTTTTCGCTGATAGTTTGCCAACGGCCGTTTAGGCCGGTTGTTTTTACAACTTGTTTTAATGCACTTGTAATATCGTCCGGTCTGATCATAAAACCGGCTTCTTCAATAAATTCTAAAGTCTTTAAAACCCCTAATACATTTTTTAATTGATACAATCCGGTTAGATCAAGATCAATATTTAAAGTAGTGTTTGTTTTTTTATTTAAAATAGTGGTATTTAAAAGGTCATTTAAAATTTTGTGATCTATTATTTTAAACTGTTTATCTGCAAATTCTATTGGTGATTTTAGTTCTTTAGCAACCGCATTAAATAACGGTCCGCTTTCGCTTTGATACTGACTAACCACAACAGGGATTCTTGTTTTTATAATTCCTGCCTTTTCAGCAGCAATTTTTTCTAACGTATCGCCTAATAAATTTACGTGATCGAAACTAATGTTTGTAATTAGCGACACATTTGGTTTTATAACATTAGTTGAATCTAATCTTCCTCCTAAGCCAACTTCAATGATAGCAACATCTACTTCTTCGTTCGCAAAATAATCAAAAGCCAAACCAACGGTCCATTCAAAAAAGCTTGGCTCTATTAATTCAAAGGGCTCTTTATATTTTTCTACAAAGTCGGTAATATAATTTTTCGGGATCATTTTCCCATTGATCTTGATACGTTCTCTAAAATCAACTAAATGTGGCGAAGTATATAATCCGGTTTTATAGCCTGCTTGCTGCAGAACGGCCGCAAGCATGTGACTGCTCGAACCTTTGCCGTTGGTGCCGGCAACGTGAATACATTTTAATTTTTGATGCGGTTTACCAAGAAGTTCAACGATCTTATGGGTATTATCTAAATTTGCTTTATAAGCCGCGGCGCCAACTCGCTGAAACATGGGTAAACGCGCGAATAAATAATCTAGCGTTTGTTGGTAGGTCATTTTAATTGAATGAAAAAATTATTGTAATTGTACCTCTTTGTTCTTCGAACTTACCTTCAATATTAAATTTAGTAGCAAGAGCAGCTTGCTTTGCTTTTGCTTTTAATAATGCACTGCTGGTTGTTGTACCTCGTCCGTTAGGGTTGGCCTCAATTACATTTCCTTCGCTGTCAACTGTAATTTCTACAACCACTTTACCTTCTTCCTTTGTATCTTTTGGCAGTTGAGGTGGTTTAACAACAGCTCTGCCTTTTAGATCAATACCTATCTTGCCGCCAAACCCCGGTCCTTTTCCCGGGCCTGTTCCGGGACCATCGCCATCGCCGTCTCCGCCGCCATTGCCATTTCCGTGTCCGCCTGTTCCGTTTTTATTAGGATCTCCGTCAGGTGCTCCGTTTTGACCCGGTGTATCGTTATCACCTTTTCCACCACCATTTTTACCGGTGTTGTTTTTAAATTTTTCAGCTAATTTTTCGGCTGCCGTTTTTTCTTTTACAACAACTTTTTCTTTTACCGGAGTTATAACAGTTGTATTGTTTTTTATTTCAGGTTTGGTTTCGTTCAGCACAACATTCTCACCATTTTCATCTGTTACAACTTCTTCTTTTGGCGTTTCTTTTTCTACAACCACGTCAGTAACTTTTCCCATCGAGCCATAGTCAATATCGCCACTACCAACGTTCATCATTCCTAGAGCAAATTCTTGGCCTCCGCCACCGCCACTTTCAGGGAAAGGTGGGTTTGGAGTGATCAATTTATATAAAATTAAAAACAGAAGCAATAAGCCAAAAATAGTAGAGGTAATTACACCCGAAATAATTCTGTTTTTATTTTCTTCCGATCTGGTAAGTTCCATTTTTATTTATTTGTTGCCGCAGTTGCTAATACAGTTTTGCATTTTAATTTATAACAAATGGTCATTATATCAATCTCGTCTTGAATAGCAAGTTCTTTGTCTAGATGCATAATAACGGTTGGGTCAATTCGGGTACTAGATAGAGCAGAAATTTCTGATTCAAGTGTTGCGAAAGAAACCTCCTTACTATTTACAAAATATTTTTTGTCTTTTGTAACCGCTAAATGAATTGGTTTAACATCATTATTTACAGTTGTTTTTACATCCGATTTTGGTAAAGCTACTTTAATAGCATTAGGGCTTACCATAGTAGATAGTATCAAAAAGAAAAGCATAAGAAAGAACATGATATCACTTAATGAATCTGTACTAACTTCTGCCTCTCTATGTTTTTTGCGTAAAGCCATTCCGTTGGAAATTTTAAATTATAAATTAAAAATGTTAAATTTTTGTTGCTAATTTATTTAGCATTTAAAATTTTGCATTTAACATTACTTAGTTGGTTCGTTAAGCATATCTAAAAATTTGATCTGCGTATCTTCCATTCTGTGAGCTAATTTATCAATGCGAGCGTTTAACCAATAATAAAAAATAAAGGCAATAACACCAACCACTAAACCACCAGCCGAGGATACCATTTTTTGATATAAACCATCCGAAATCTGAACAATTTCAACGGTTCCGCTTTGACTGATCTTTCTGAAAATTGTAATTACACCAATAATAGTACCCACAAATCCAAACATAGGAGCAATACGGCCAATGATACTTAATACGTTAAGATTTTTTTCAAGTTTTGCAATTTCGTTGGCACCGCTTTTGTCCATAGCTTCTCTTATTTCCTCAACCGGTTTACCAATACGCGATACGCCTTGCTCTAACATGGTGCTTTCGGGAGTATTTAAGTTTTTACACATACTGCGTGCATTTTCTATATTGCCTGCGTGTATCATTTCTTTTAGACTTAAAACCAGAGTTTCGTTTTTCTTGGAGGCTTTTGAAATAACCAGTAAACGTTCAACTACAAGGTAAATACTAATTAATAATAACAATGCAATTGGATACATGATTGGACCACCTTTCATTATCAGTTCTATTAAAGAAATTTCTGTAACAGTAATTTCCGGAGTAGTGGCGGCGGTTTGAATACCGGTGGCAACCGGTGTATTTGCTAATGAGTCGACTGATGAGGCTAAAGTTGAAACAGAAGCGCCTGCTTGTAAAAAGATCGGAAGAGC
>JALHPG010000051.1:0-6456 GCA_022842625.1 Bacteroidia bacterium
GTTAACGAAATGTTTACCGGACAAGGAATTGGAATAAAAGCATATAAAATGTGGATCTACGATCGTTGGGGAGAAAAATTGTATTACACTGAAGATATTAATAAAGGATGGGATGGCAGTGTAAAAGGAAAAGCAGATCAAGATAAAATGGATGTTTATACTTATAAAGCTATCGTAACCGATCTATGGAATAAGGACCATGAGTATGTTGGCCATGTTACTATATTAAAATAAAAAACAATTTTTTATTTTCTTCTTTTAATAGAACTACTAACTTTTTGAATTCTGCGGATGGCGTGGTAACGAATTTTTTCGTGATAAATAAACCAGCCGCCAATAGAGCCAATGGCACTTCCAATGAGTATATCCCAAAAGCGGACGAAGATAAGCGTACCTGTATTATGAAAGATCGGATTGGCAGTTTCGGCAATTAAAATGGTCATTGGGGTTATAAAAATAACAGCCAATGCATAGTGTCTTACTATTAACATCTCCACTATAAATTGCAGTAAAATAATACTAATGCAAATACTTAAAGATGTTTTATTTATGGATAAGATTATCCAACATAAGCCTAAGCCAATAAGTGTACCTAATATGCGATGGAACGTTCTGCGCCAAATGTTGTGTAAGCTTGCACCTTGCATAACCGCTAAACATGAAATTGGTATCCAGTAAGGGTTTTGCATTTTTAATTGATGACCAACAAATAACGACCCACTAATAAAAGTTCCAAAAATAAGAGCCTCAATAAAGTTGGCATAATTGTTTTTTGTGATTTTTGTTGAAACAGGTTTATTAATTGGCTTGTTTTTATTTTGCATTAACAAACAGTATACCAGTGCTAAAATGCAGGCAAATAAAGTACCTGAAGCAACCAAACCAATTTTTACAGGAATTGTTTGAGGGCTATAAGGCATACAACTAGCCACTATTGCTATCATTATAAAAAAGAAATTACCCGGTGGGTTTGTTTTAAAATATAAAGTAAGCCAATGAACACAAGCTGAAAATATCCCTAAAACCAAAACAGAAATAATTGGATCAAAACTAAAACAAAGTCCAATGGTGAATGAAACTATAAAACCAAGAGAGCAAATAAAAAGTGTTCGCATTCGATCTGCGATCGAAGAATCTGAAGGAAGATAAAGTATCACCAAACCTGCAATACAAGCCAGTACACCTGAAGAAAGATCATTTAAAAAATAACCAATTAATAGTGGAATTCCTGTGCACAATGAAGCCAATAAGGGAATATGCCAAAGACGCTCTGTTTTTTTTAATAGAAACAGTGTTTTTATTTCCTCAACAATTAATTCTTTTATCGAATTCATGATTTATTGAGTAATTAAATTTTAATAATTTATTTTTTTACTCGTCATTAATTTTGTGTTGTATAATAAAAGTGTTTTAACTAATTGAGCCGAATCTAATATTACATTAATGGTTTCCTGAGCCATCATACATCCAATAATTCCGGGCACTGTTCCAAGAACGCCATTTTCAGAGCAATTGGGAACATCTTCAGCGTTAGGTGCTTCCGGAAACAGATCTCGTAAGTTTTTACTGCCCTTGTAATTAAATGTTGCAAGTTGGCCTTCATAACCTAAAATACTGCCATACACTAAAGGCTTGTTTAATTTTACGCATACATCATTTACAATGTAGCGGGTTAAAAAATTGTCACAACCATCTACTACAATATCATATTGAGATAAAATAGTTTCTGCATTTTCTTCGTTCAATAAATTGTTATGCGAAATTAATTTTACAAATGGATTTTGCGCTGATAGTTTTTGAACCGCAATTTCTGCTTTAAGTTGACCAATATCGTTTGGAGTATATAAAGTCTGACGATGTAAATTCGATTCTTCAATGGTGTCAAAATCAATAACACCAATGGTTCCAACGCCTACTGATGTCAAGTATTGTAATATTGGACAGCCAAGTCCGCCGGCGCCAATTACAGCTACTTTGCTTTGTTTGATCTTTATTTGCCCATTAATACCAATGTCATCCACCATGACTTGTTTTTGGTATCTTTTAAATTCTTCTTTAGATAACATTTAATTAAATTGTTTATCCCAATCTTTATAAACCGGTTCGTAACCTGATCTTTTTATGAGGTCACTAATTTCTTCAACACTTCTTTCGTCGCTAATTTCAAATTGTTCTAACGATTCCGACTCTACCGCGTAGCCACCCGGATTAGTTTTTGAACCTGCGCTCATACTGGTTACTCCTAAAGGGATAATATTATTTCTTAATTTTTCCGATTCACGTGTGGAAATTGATAATTCAACATCTTCGTTAAACAAACGATAAGCACATAATAGTTGAACCAATTCTTTATCCGTAACAATTACGTTGGGTTCAATAATTCCTTCGGCCGGGCGCATACGCGGGAATGAAATGGAATATTTAGTTTGCCAAAAAGTTTTTTGTAAATAATCTAAATGTAAAGCACAAAAAAAGGAATCCACTCGCCAGTCTTCTAATCCTAATAAAATACCTAAGCCAATTTTATGTGTGCCCGATTTTCCAACTCTGTCGGGAGTTTCCAGCCTGTAATCAAAATTCGATTTTTTTCCTTTTGGGTGGTATTGTTTGTAAACTTCTTTGTGATAGGTTTCTTGATATACTAAAACAGAATATACACCTGCCTCGTGTAACTCTTTATATTCCTCAGTTTCCAGTGGTTGTACTTCAATAGATATATTTGCGAATTTTGATTTGATCAAATTGATGGCATTTTTAAAATAGGGTACATGTACCGTGTGATTTGATTCGCCTGTAACTAAAAGTATATGATTAAAACCTTGTGCTTTTATATAAGCTACTTCTTTTAAGATCTCGGCATCTGTTAATGTTTTACGTTTTACTTTATTATCTAAACTAAAACCGCAGTAGGTACAAATGTTATTACACTCATTACTTAAGTACATTGGCGCATAAAGTTGAATGGTTTTTCCAAAACGTTTGGTTGTTAACTCATGACTCAATTTTGCCATTTGTTCAAGGTATGGAATGGCAGCAGGGGAGATAAGAGCTTTAAAATCTTCGAGTGTACGTTTTTTTGAAGACAAGGCAAACTCTACATCTTTAGACGTTTTGGAGTAAATAGATCTTTTTTCTTCCTCCCAGTTATAAGTATCAAATATGTTTTTGAAATTCATTTTTTAGGTCTTGCAATTTTTTCTCGCTGAGTTACGCACATCTATTTATTTACAGTTATTCGCGAAACTTAGCGTTAAACTCTGCGCAAATCTGTGAGAACTATTTAATCATTTAAAAAACTTGTTAAAGGACTAGTTGCCGAAGCTAAACTATTTACTTTTGAAAGGCCTGCTTCGTAAGCCATTCGTCCCGCTAATACAGCGTTTTTAAATGCAATAGCCATTTGAATAGAGTTTTTTGACGATGCAATAGCAGTATTCACTAATACAGCATCGGCTCCCATTTCCATTGCTTTTGCAGCATGTGAAGGTGCGCCAATTCCGGCATCTACAATTACAGGTACTTTACTTTGTTCAATAATTATTTCTAAAAAATCTTCTGTTTTTAATCCTTTGTTGCTTCCAATTGGAGAGCCTAAAGGCATTACAGCTGCTGTACCTGCATCTTCTAAGCGCTTACATAAAACAGGGTCAGCATGAATGTATGGAAGAACGATAAAACCGAGTTTTGCCAATTCTTCTGTTGCCTTTAATGTTTCAATAGGGTCGGGCATTAAATAACGCGGGTCGGGATGAATTTCTAATTTGATCCAGTTTGTTTCTAAAGCTTCTCTTGCCAGTTGTGCTGCAAATACAGCTTCTTTGGCATTACGCACGCCAGAAGTGTTGGGCCATAATTTCACATTCGCTTTTTTTAAAGCTTCAATTAAGTCGTCGCTTGGTGCATCGGTATCAATTCGTTTTAATGCAACTGTTACCATTTCAGAACCGGATGCTAATATAGATTCATACATTTCTTTGCTGGATCCGTATTTGCCACTTCCTAAAAATAAGCGTGATGAAAATTGATGATCGGCTATTTTAAGCATGATATAAAATTTTATTTATTTCTTTTATTAAATTTTCTTTGTTGTTGGAATGGGTTAACAGTCCCGAAACCGCAATGCCGTATACGCCTGTATTAATAATGGATTCAATGTCTTTTAATTCAATTCCACCAATGGCATAAATGGGCGTGGTTAAATTTTCATTTTTCATTTTTTGAATACTATTTTGATAGCCTTCAATGCCTAAAATCGGACTTAATTTTTCTTTGGTGCTTGTAAATCTAAATGGACCAAGTCCAATATAGTCTACTTTTTCATCGCAACGTTGTTTGATGTGATCAAATGTATTGGCAGTGCCTCCAATAATTTTATTTGGAAATAGTTCTCTGGCTTCCAAAACACTCATGTCATTTAAACCTAAATGAACAGCATCTGCATTGCAAGATCTGGCAACATTAACATTATCATTAATTATAAAAACAGCTTGGTGTTTGTTGCAAAGTTCCTTTGCCTTATGCCCAAGATCAATATACATTTCTTCTGAAATGTTTTTTAATCGTAGCTGAACTAACTTAATACCCGCGTTTAAAACAGATTCTATATTTTTAATATGCTCATTTGGAGTTGCTCCTTGAGATATATAATGTAGTTTATGCAACATGGTATGACAATAAATTTGAATTACTATTTAAAATTTTTTCGATGTAAAGCTTTGATCTTTTGCAAGCTGCTTCTAGATCATCTCCTAAAGCTAAATTGGCTGTAATAGAGGATGACAGGATGCAGCCGGAACCGTGTTTAGGCGATAATTCGTTAACACTTTCAGTTTGAATTCTGATGTTTTGCTTATTAAAAAATAAGTGATCAATGCCTTTTTGTGTTTTGCTATGACCACCCTTTAAAAGAACATTGCAATACTCCGCTAAATGTTTTGCGGCTTCAATTTCGTTATCCGTCTCAATACCTATTGCGCTAGATAATTTTTTTCCTTCAATTGTATTTGGAGTGATCAAATAAATATTTTTGAGAACTTCAATTAATTTGTTTTTATCAATACCTTCCATTAAATGAAACCCACTAGAAGCCGACAATACAGTATCCCATACAATAGTGATATTTTTGTTTTGCTGCTTCAAAAAACTAACTACTTCGTGAAGTGTATTTAGGTTTTCGATAATACCGATCTTAACAAATCCTATGCTATACTTATTCGTTAATGTTTTTATGTGAGAAATAATCTCCTTGGCAGAAAACCAATTAACGGAAATAAAATTGTCTTCTACCTGATCTGTAATGGAAGTATTAACAGCCATGCCCAAACACTGGTGTTGCTCAATAGTTTTAATGTCGGCTAAAACACCGGCGCCTCCGCAAGGATCAAATCCTGCTATACTTAAAACTATTGGACGATCGTATTCCATTTTTTAAATAGCTAACTCAACTTTTTCCTTTGCGCAGATCTGCGCGATCTGTTTAAATGTTTCTATTTTATTTTCACTATTCCATATGGCTCCTAATAATGCTATTCCGTCAAATCCCATATTATAGGCTTTATGGCAATTAGTTTCATTAATGCCACCAAGTGCTATTAATTTAGTAGCAGAATTTTTTTCAATTTTAGTCAGATCAAATTCTACAGCATGATATTCCGGTTTTGAAATACTATTAAAAACGGGACTTAAAAAAGCATAGCTAAAATGGCCTCCTAAATTTTGATGATCTTCAATTGAATGAATTGATGTTGAAAGTATATTATCAACGTTATGTTCCGAAAAAACTACTTCAGTTAATTGTTTACGGCTCGCTTCTGTATAATGCAAGCGATTAATGCCAAAACTTTTGGCTAAATAGTGATGACTGTGTAACGCTATTTTTGAATAATGTATCGGATCAATTTCTTGTAATAATAAAACTACTTCTTGCGCCGAACTATCGGGTTTACGCAAGTGAAAAACAGACAATCCCTCATCAAATAATTGATTGATAAGAGATGCCTCTTTTGTTATGGGTGTTGGATTTGAAATTACAATTATCATTATGAATAGATCTGACTTCCTTTTTGTTTAAATTCTTCTGATTTATCAAACATACCATTGGCAGCAGATTCTCTTATCTCTTGTGTTATTTTCATAGAACAGAATTTTGGTCCGCACATAGAGCAGAAGTGAGCCACTTTTGCGCCATCTGCCGGTAATGTTTCGTCATGAAATTCACGCGCTGTATCAGGATCTAATGATAAATTAAATTGATCTTCCCATCTGAATTCAAAACGGGCTTTGCTTAAGGCGTTATCACGATATTGTACACCGTAATGTCCTTTTGCAAGATCTGCCGCGTGAGCTGCTAATTTATAAGTGATCACGCCGTCTTTAACATCTTTTTTATTTGGTAATCCTAAATGTTCTTTTGGTGTAACGTAACATAACATAGCGGTACCAAACCAACCTATCATT
>JALHPG010000051.1:6466-23873 GCA_022842625.1 Bacteroidia bacterium
GCAGCGCCAATTGCAGAAGTAATGTGGTCGTAGCCTGGAGCTATATCAG
Organism: Bacteroidia bacterium; assembly: GCA_022842625.1. GTDB lineage: Bacteria > Bacteroidota > Bacteroidia > B-17B0 > Aurantibacillaceae > Aurantibacillus. The sequence continues at coordinate 6,516 of JALHPG010000051.1, forward strand.
TAGTTAATGGCCCAAGTGTATAAAATGGTGCTTCGTGGCATTCTTTTAATTGCTTGTCCATGTTTTCTTTTATAAGGTTCATTGGTACATGTCCCGGACCTTCTATCATAACTTGTATATCATGTTTCCATGCTATTTTAGTTAATTCCCCTAAAGTTTCTAATTCTGCAAATTGCGCCGCATCGTTTGCATCAGCAATAGAACCCGGACGTAAGCCGTCTCCTAAAGAAAATGCAACGTCGTATGCTTTCATGATCTCACAAATATCTTCAAAGTGAGTATACAAGAAGTTTTCTTTATGATGTGATAAACACCATTTAGCCATAATAGAACCACCACGAGAAACAATACCGGTCATACGCCTTGCTGTTAAAGGAATGTAGCGTAATAACACACCTGCGTGAATTGTAAAATAAGAAACACCTTGCTCTGCTTGTTCTATTAATGTATCTCTGAAAATTTCCCAGGTCAGATCTTCTGCTTTTCCATTTACTTTTTCTAATGCCTGGTAAATAGGAACTGTTCCAATTGGCACCGGAGAATTACGGATGATCCACTCGCGTGTTTCGTGAATGTTTTTACCGGTAGAAAGATCCATGATCGTATCAGCTCCCCAACGGCAAGCCCATACTGCTTTTTCAACTTCTTCTTCTATGCTGGATGTAACAGCACTGTTACCAATGTTTGCATTTATTTTTACCAAAAAATTACGCCCAATGATCATTGGCTCACTTTCAGGATGATTTATGTTATTAGGGATAATGGCTCTTCCGGCAGCAATTTCATCACGAACAAATTCAGGAGTTATATAACCTTTAGGTGTATTAGCACCAAAGCTTTCTCCGGGATGTTGTTGCGATAAATTTTCGTACTGACCGTTTAATTGTGTTTTTAAAACATCTACTTGTTGGTTTTCGCGAATAGCAATGTATTCCATTTCTGGAGTAATTATGCCTTTTTTAGCATAGTACAACTGCGAAACGTTATGTCCTTTTTTTGCTTTTAATGGTTTTTTTATGTGCTCAAAACGAAGTGCATCCAATGATTTATCATCTCTTCTGTCTTTACCAAAATCAGAACTTACAGAATCTAATTGCTCAACATCATTTCTGTCAAGGATCCACTGCTCTCTAATTCTTGGTAAACCTTTTTTAATATCGACTACAATATTATCATCAGTAAATGCACCACCGGTATCATATACGGTTACCGGAGCGTTGTGTTCTGTTTTGCCATTAGCTAGTTTGGTGGGAGATAACACGATCTCACGCATGGCTACTTTTATGTTATGAAGTTTTCCTTCAACATAAATTTTTCTCGATCCGGAAATTGCTCCGGTTGAAATGGTTTGTTGTGCGGGTGTTTTTTCTGATTTGCTCATAATAGTAATGTTTAGTTTTTTTTTATCCACCTTGCGTGGCTTTAATAATTAAAATAGTATCGTTAGCGTTTAGGAGGTGCTTTTCCCAATTTGACTTTGGAATAACAGAGTCGTTAACAGCCACTGCCACACCTTTTTGTTTATCGCCTAATTGGGAAAAAACAATTTCATACAGAGAGGTGTTCTCTGAAATTGTATGTTTTTTGTCGTTTAGTGTAATTTCCATTCCAAATAAAATTATACTTTAGGAATGGCGCCGAAATAGGTAGCCTATTACTTTTTCCTTCGTCAGAATTAACTGTATCAGGTTCAACGGGTATGATCTCAGCCTAAAGAAATTCTAAATTTTAAAGTTTAAATTTTAAATGAGTCCGTATTCATTTAAAATCTATCATTCAACATTTTTAATTTCAAAGCACCCCTAAAGTTTAGTAAATGTAAATAAAAAAACAGCAGTACCGGATTTGTTTATAAGTAATTCGACCAATAAAAATGTTAAAATTATATTGTTCAGCGCTCGTATTCAGTTATTATATGCATTTGTAGTAATTATATTAAATTTCATTTCCGATCAAAAGATGTTAATTTTGCGCTATGAATTTTTTAAAGAGACTTAAGTTTTACGGTTTTGGTTTTGGTTTAGGCTTACTCATTGTTTTTTCGATGTTTGGCACACGTAGCTGTGTTTCGCCAAATGAGCAAAAAATGCAGGAATTGGTTTTTCAAAACTTTAAACTGTCAGATAAAGCAAATTGTAAATTAAAATGCATTATGAAAAACGAAATGCTTTTAAAAATAGAATTAAGGCATTTTGAAGTTAACTACGATCTAAGTAACGTTCATAAAGAGCCTTGCGGCGAATATTACATACAACCTAAAAAAGAATTTGCAGAGCAATACAACTATAAATTAATAATTAACGATTGCGATACCATTTCTAAAGTAGATGATATCAGCATTCCTGCAACATACACCTGCAATTGTCAATAATTCCTCTTTATAACGACGAATCTTTTATGCGAGAAGCATTAAAAGAAGCCCAAAAAGCCTTAGATAAGGATGAAATTCCAATTGGGGCAATAATTGTGGCCAACGATAAAATTATTGCCAGAGCTCATAATTTAACCGAAACGTTAAATGATGTTACAGCCCATGCCGAAATGCAGGCGATAACCTCTGCTGCAAATTATATCGGAGGTAAATATCTGTTGGATTGTACACTTTATGTAACTATAGAACCTTGCCACATGTGCGCCGGAGCCCTTGCCTGGAGCCAAATTAGTAAAATTGTTTATGGTGCTTCTGAGACTAAAAAAGGCTTTTCACTATTAAACCAAGGAATCTTACATCCAAAAACAGAGGTTGTTAAGGGTGTCTTGGCCGATGATTGTGAAAAGATTTTAAAGGATTTTTTTGCCAAGAGGCGTAAATAATTGTTTTTGGCATTATTTTTGAATAACTTTGGTTGAATAAATAATTATTTTTGAAACAAGCTTAAAAGCAAGTTTTATTAGGTAAAAACATTAATTTATAACATATGAAAATTTTAAAAACATTATCCGTTTCTTTTTTATTAGGTGCTGCAATGATCAATTCTACTGCAAATGCCTCAACTATTAACACGGTAATTAATTTTTCTGAGATCCCGGCAAAAACAGTTTGTATCAAAAATCCTTCTGCTGCCGATGTAAATAAATTTTTCTCTGAAACTACCGTACTTTCTTTTGAAGTATATAAGGCAGGTTCAAAAGAGGAAATAACTAAGATCATTAACTTGTTAAAAAAGGATGCAGCGGTTGAAAGTGTTACTGAAGGTAAATTAACCGGCGATTATCAGTCAATTACTTTAACATTAAAATCGGCAAAAAATAAAGCTTGGTTTGCAGCAGTGTTTAAAAAAGCAGGTTTAAATACTATTCGCATTAATAACAACCCAATTGTAGAGGTTGATAAAATGTAATTTTTAAATAAATTAATTTTAAAAGCCAAACAAATTTGTTTGGCTTTTTTATTTTATACGTAATTTTAAACCATGATCAACGCACAACAAATTTTACACAGTACTGTTCAACAAGCATTATCGCAAATTTATAATTTAAACAACCCAATTATTTCTTTTCAAAAAACAAGAAAAGAGTTTGAGGGTGATTTTACCTTAGTAACATTTCCATATACGAAAGAAACAAAAAAATCTCCTGAACAATTAGGGCAGGAGTTAGGCGAGTTTTTGGTAAAGAATAACGATCAAGTTTCTGCATTTAATGTGGTTAAAGGCTTTTTAAATATCTCATTATCTAATAAATTTTGGTTAAGCTATTTCCAATCCGTTAAAGACCTTGCAACTGTTGGCTATAAAAAAGAAAAGTCATCCGGCAGAACAATTATGCTGGAGTATTCTTCTCCCAACACAAATAAGCCTTTGCATTTGGGCCATGTGCGAAATAACTTATTAGGTTATTCTGTTTCGCAGGTTTTAAAAGCAAACGGACATGAAGTAATAAAAGCTAATTTGGTTAACGATCGTGGTATTCATATTTGTAAAAGTATGTTAGCATGGCAAAAGTTTGGTAATGGCGAAACACCTGCGTCTAGCGGTTTAAAAGGTGATTTTTTTGTAGGTAAATATTATGTTGCTTTTGATAAAGCCTACAAAAAACAAATTGAAGAATTAATTGCTCAGGGGAAAACAAAAGAAGAAGCCGAAAAAAATGCCCCTTTAATAATTGAAGCTCAGGAAATGCTTCGTAAATGGGAAGCCGGAGATACTGAAGTTGTTAACCTTTGGAAAACAATGAATGGCTGGGTTTACGAAGGTTTTGCTGTTACGTATAAAACTTTGGGTGTTGATTTTGATAAAATGTATTATGAAAGTAATACTTACCTATTGGGTAAAGAAATTATAAAAGAAGGTTTAGAAAAAAATGTTTTTTATAAAAAAGAAAATGGCAGTGTAGCCATCGATCTTAGTGCAGAAGGATTGGATGAGAAGATCGTATTACGTAGCGATGGCACTAGTGTTTATATCACTCAGGATCTTGGTACGGCTATTGAACGTTTTAAAGAGTTTCCACAATTAAGTCAGTTAATTTATACTGTTGGTAACGAACAGGATTATCATTTTAAAGTTCTGTTTAAGATCTTAGAAAAGTTAGGTTACGCTTGGGCTAAAGAATGTTACCATTTAAGTTACGGAATGGTAGAGTTACCTGAAGGAAAGATGAAGAGCAGGGAAGGAACCGTTGTTGACGCCGATGAATTATTAGCAGAGATGTTTGATACAGCCACCGCAACTACTAAAGAGTTAGGAAAGGTAGATGATTTTAATGAGGAAGAATTTAAAGAATTAAATAAAGCTATTGGTTTAGGTGCTTTAAAATATTTTATTTTAAAAGTTGACCCTAAAAAGAAAATGTTATTTGATCCTAAAGAAAGCATTGATTTTAATGGTCATACAGGTCCTTTTATACAATACACACATGCACGTATAAAATCGGTGTTGCGTAAAGCTGCTTTTGATTTTGAAAAGGATGAAGTTAATATAGAGATGAGTGCGATCGAAAAAGAGTTAGTTAAATTTATTTATGATTTTGATGCGGTGGTAGAAGAGGCCGGAAGTGCTTTTAATCCTGCATTAGTGGCTAATTATATATATGAAGTAACCAAATTGTACAACCGTTTTTATCACGATTGTCCGATTTTGAAAGAAGAAGATACGAATATTAAAATTTTCAGATTACAATTATCTAAATTATGTGCGCAGGCAATTGCTAATGCCATGAATTTATTAGGTATTGAAGTTCCTGAAAAAATGTAATTTATTGCTTTAGCAAGCTCAGTGACGTAAGAATAATGATGAAATTTTTTACAGATTTTTTTAAGGCTATAGGAAATTGTTTTAAAGCCTTTTCGGTGATCTTCGAAAAAGGTTTATGGCCATATTCTTTTGTGTTTTTATTTGTTTGGATCTTGCTTTGGGTATTAAGTCTTTACGGTTTATTTGTTTTGGCAGACGGCGTATCTGATTGGTTAAGTTCTTATATCGATTTTAATTCAATTCCGGAGGCAGGCCATTGGCTCTCATTTGCAAAGCCTTATCTTGTTGGAGGTTTTCAGTTTTTAATAAAGTTGATCTTTAAATTTTTATTTTGGTTTGTTAGCAGTACATTTTTAAAATACGTTTTGTTAATGATCTTATCTCCTGTGTTTTCTTTGCTATCTGAACACGCTGATGAGAAATTAACCGGAAATTCTTACCCTTTTAATTTGATTCAGTTACTTAAAGATATCGTAAGAGGTATTTCTATCAATCTGCGAAACATGTTGCTGGAGTATTTTTTTATTTTTATTTGTTTTATAGCTTCTGTTATCTTCCCGCCATTGTTTATTGTTACTACACCGTTTTTATTATTTTTAGGTTGGTATTATGTTGGTTTTTCTTTATTAGATTACAGTTGCGAACGTCATAAATACGGCGTATCAAAAAGTATTCAATTTATTAAAAGCAATCGTGGAACAGCCTGCGGCATTGGTTTTGCCTATAGTTTGTTTATGGCTTTACCATTTTTACCGGGTTCAGTTATCGGCATTATGTTCGGACCATCAATTGGTGTTGTAGGAAGTACAATTAGCTTTTTAGAGATCACTAAAAAAATAGATAAAACTAAATAACAGTTTATGAAAACAAAAGGAAATAAACTAGTTAATATCCTTAAAGAGAAATGTCCACATTGTGGTAAAGGGGATGTTTTTTATAAGAAACAATCTTTTTTTAGTTTACCTAAAATGAAAGATGATTGCGATGTATGTAATTATCATTTTGACAGAGAGCCCGGTTATTTTTTAGGCGCAATGTATGTAAGTTATGGCCTTGCTGTTTTTCAGGGAATAGCAACTTTTATTTTATGTCGTTTGTTTATTCCGCAATTAGATACATTGTTTGTTGTTCTTGCTGTTTGCGGTGTAATGACCGTGTTTTCGATGCGTAATTATAGATGGTCGCGCGTTGCATATATGTATATCTTCCCCAATTAAAAAAAATAATAGAATATTATTTTAATCCTTTTTCATCGGGAGTAAAAATTTATTTGGTACATTATCTGCGATTTTGTTTTGTAATGAAGATCCACAACATCGTATTACGGCTCTTAAAAGATTCCCAGCCGTTTCTATTTTATACTAATTTGTAACGGGTATGAAAAAATAATAAAATATCATTAAAGAAATATATCCCGCAGTTCTTTAAAACAGAAACGGCTGAAATCAGATGATTTCAGCCGTTTATTTTTAAGTAAAAAATAGATTAAAAAATAGATTAAAAAATAGAACCTATTACGTGCATTAATTTTTCAACTTGGCTATGCCATAATAATTTTGCAGATTCTCTTTCTGAATTCGAATCAGCAAAATCAGTAATTATTAAAGATATATCATTGGTAAGATCATCGCGTTGAATTCTGAATTCAAAATAACTTCCGTCATTTTTATCTACCCATTGAAAACGCACTAACAACACATCAATTGTTTTTAATAAACGAGCTTGTTGCATTTGGCCATCCCAAATAAAAGTATAAATACCATTACGAATATTTACATCATCGCAAAACCATTCAGATAAACCACTTGGTGTAGAAAGAAACTCAAAGAACATATCTGCAGAGGCGTGAACTACGAATTCTAATTCAAATTTTCCATTCGGTTCTTTCTCAGGCTTAATAGCATAAGAATCTGTTTTTTTAATAGGATTGGTAATTGAACTTGAAATGGATGCTATTTTTGATGGAGAAATTTCGATTTTTTCTTTTTTAGGGATAGTATTATTGATCGCTAAAACCTCTGTTGAAGCAGTAGCCTCTTTTAATAGTTTTTTTGAAACCGGCTCAGCAGTTTTTTCAACTTTAACAGGAGCTATTTCTTTTTTTAGAACCACAGGACTTGGTTTAACAACTTCTTTTGCAGGCTTTTCCTTTTTGCTTTCTACTTTTTTAGCTTCAACTTTTTTAGGAATTACTTTAACTGCTGCTTTTTTTGGTTCGATTTTTTTCAATATGGGTTTTTTAGTAACAATTGGTTTTTTAGCAACAGCTTTTTTAACAACCACTTTTTTAGTTGGTTTAGCTTTTACCGGTTTTGCAACCTTCTTGGAGATAGGTTTTTTTGCAACAATTTTCTTCTTAGCAATAACTTTAACAGCCGGCTTTTTTGCTACAGGTTTAACAATTTTCTTTTTAGGCGCAGGTTTAGACGCTACCTTTTTAGCAACAGTTTTTTTAACCGCAGATTTGGCTGGCTTAGTAGTTTTTTTCGTGTTGCTTTTTTTTACAGACGAAACCTTCTTTTTATTCGACATATCTCCAAAATTTTGTGAAATATATAAATTTTTATCAAGAAAGCAAATAGAAATTAAATAAATATTTTGTTTTGGCTTTTATAAACGAAAGTTTTATATTTGCACCCCTATAAAAATGGCGGGATAGCTCAGATGGTTAGAGCGCAGGATTCATAACCCTGAGGTCTCGAGTTCAACTCTCGATTCCGCTACAACTAAACCCTTGATTTTCAAGGGTTTTTTTTGTTTATATCAGTCTAAAATTCAATAAGATATATCTTTCCGGACTATGATTTAACCGATAAATTACCAGTTTTTTTAAAAAAAGTGGTCTTTTTGGCATACTTTTTAATCATTTATCCCTAAGAATTATAAGAGTTCATGATCAAGGAGTGATCTTAATTCAAATAATATGACATAAAAAAAAGCCGCATTGAATAAACAATGCGGCTTTTTTACAAGGTGTAAAAAATTACTTGGTAATTATTATTTTCTTGTATATACGTTCATTAGCAGTTGAAATTTCAACGAAATAAACACCGTTACCAAGGCTACTTGGTAAAACAGCTGTTAATACCGGGCTTTGATTAATTTGAACGTTAAAATTTGGTATTTCTATTTCTTGTCCGTTTGCTGCGATCAATTTTAAAGTTACATCTGTAAGGCTTGAAGGAATGGTAATGTTTAATTCGCTACTAGCCGGATTTGGGAACAAACTTACTTGGTTAAGTTGTTGGCTTAATGATGATATACCTGTTGTGCCGGCTTTAACTATCATTCCTTTCATACCCATAGCTACATGGTTAGGACATACAAAATAAATTGTATTGGTTGTTAATGCGGTAATTGTAAACGAGTAAGAAGTAGTTTTTGTACCAAAACCGGTAGATAAAGTAGTTGAGCCATTGGCTAACCAAGTTGCTTGGCTAACTTCAGAAACCGGGTGTGTAGCTGAAACGCCAAATTGAATAACATCTCCAATGTTTACTGTTGTTAATGTTGCTGACCATACATTTCCGGGATTTGGCACAATAAGATACAGAGTAGCATTTAATTTAGAAATTAATACGATCGCAAATAAGATTAAGTAGATTTTTTTCATATTTTTTATTTTAGGTTTAATGTAAAAATAAGAGATTTTAGCCACATAAAACTAATATTATAATAATTAATAGTTAAGCTATTTTAGCTTGCATCTAGTTTGTAAACATTTTAATTTCTTTTGATAGAATTGTTCAGATCAATCCCGCCTTCAATTTCAATTATAATATTTCTTTAGGAACGATCTTTCTCGTCCACGCTTTAATTTGTTTTTTCTTTCCGGCTTCAGAATCCGGATTGAATGAAAGTGTTGTTTCCCAAGCGTTTTGGGGTTTAAACTCAATTTCCATTCCTTTTAAAACGCCGGATGCAATTTTTGGAGAATGGATAACAGCAAAACATTCTGTATTTAAATTTGCGCTTCTTGGGTCTAAATTAAAAGTTCCTATAACGGTTATTTCATTATCAATAACCATCGATTTTGCATGCAAACCAAAGATAGGGGCATAGTTTAATTTTTTTTGAAGAGCACCGGTCATAATTTTAAATCTGTCTTCTGCATCAGGTTTAAATTCGTAAATTTTAATTCCGGTCTCTAATAAATTCTTTCTGCATTTTTGATAACCAGCAAAGGCTTCTAAATTATCGGTAGAGGCAAGGCTATTTGTTAGAATTCTTACTTTCACGCCACGCTTAACGGCATCTCTAAAAAGCTTTTCTCCAACTTCTGTTGTTATTAAATAAGGAGATTGAATTTCGATAGATCTTTTTGCATTCTTAATAAGCTCGATCAAAGCAAAAGTAGAAACTCTGCCGGGTGATGTTTTATCTTTCCTATCGTATTTGCCGGGGATATCAGAAACAAAGTCAACGCTGTCTAACCAAACTAAGTCTCCCGATGTTTGAATAGCTTTAAAGGCGCTTGGTAACATTTTTATTTTTTCTCTTACTTGGGGCCAAAAATTATCAGGATTGCAGGCATATTGGTGAAGTCTATCAAATCTGTCTTTCGCCTTTACATCAATACTTGTATCTGAAACGATATCAGCAACAGGCACACTTAATGAATCGTTCCAAAAATCTTCAAACGAACGTTGTACAGTTTTGGTAACTTTTCCAATTAACAGAACATCTCTGTCTCTAAAATTATATTCATGATCGTAATCAAAATATTCATCAGCAATATTTCTGCCTCCTGTTATAATAACTTTTCCATCTACTGTAAACGTTTTATTATGCATTCTTTGGTTGGCACCAATAAAATCTTTTTTAAATGTATTTAGTTTTTGAAAAATATTCTTGCCAAGATTTATTCCCGGATTATAAATTTTAATTGAAATGTTTTCGTGAGAATCCATGGTCAATATTTCATGAGGACCAGCCTCTACCATGATATCATCAACCAAGATGCGAACTTTAACACCTCTATCGGCAGCGCGCACCAAGTAATCGCAGGCAATAAGACCAACGTTATCGGTTGAGAAAATAAAGTATTGAATGTCTATAGTTTTTTCGGCATATTCACATAGCCAGGCGCGTGTAACCATCGAGCCGTCGCCATCTTCTAAAACGTAAACGCCTGTTTTGTTCTTCATCAAGTCTGCAACAGGCTCAAGTTCTTTTGAAAGGGAGGTAGAATCGTTTCTGTGAATAGAAGCGCAAAAATCTTTTTTTTGTTCCGGTATTTCGGTTGTTTTTTCGGAACAAGAGAAAAATGAAACACTAATAATTAAATAGATTAGATTAAGTGTTTTCATTTTATAGAGATAAATTAATTTCTCTTGAATTTATTTTTTAAGAATACTTATTGTTTCGGTTGGATTTTTAGAAGAGAAAACAGTGTTTCCGGCAACTAAAACATTTGCGCCGCAATCGATCAATTTTTTGTAATTGTTAAGATCAACACCACCATCAATTTCAATTAAAGCTTTAGAATTTTTTCTTTCGATTAGCGCTTTCAAGGCTTTTACTTTATCGTAGGTGTTCTCAATAAATTTCTGTCCGCCAAAGCCTGGATTTACGCTCATTAAGCAAATTAGATCAATTTCAGCAATGGTATCTTCTAATGAATTAATGGAAGTATGAGGATTGATCGCCACACCCGCTTTCATGCCTAAATTTTTAATATTCTGAATACTACGGTGTAAATGATTGCAGGCTTCTATATGCACGGTTAAAATTTCTGTCCCAACATCTTTAAAAGCCTGAGCATATTGATCAGGATTAACGATCATTAAATGCACGTCTAACGGCTTTTTAGCTAGTTTTTGTATAGCTTTAATTACAGGGAATCCGAAAGAAATGTTTGGAACAAAAACACCATCCATTACATCCACATGAAACCAATCGGCTTCACTATTATTTATCATTTCAATATCAGCTTGTAGGTTTGCAAAATTTGCTGATAAAACGGATGGAGCAACTAAGTGTGACATTGTAATTATTTTAGAATATAAAAGTAAATATTCTTTATGGATAGTTAATTAACAACTTATTCATAAAGGAGAAAAAAAGAAGTTTATGAACGACCGGAAATTACGCCGGCTCATCATCCACAAAGGGATTCCAAACACCTTCTTCATCATAATGATCAATAATTATACCATCTAATGGGTTAATTTCAATTTCTCTTTTCTCATCACCAAAATCTAAGAGAATGGCATTTGATCTATAAAGTTCACCGCTTTTTTCTATTCGCACAGTTTTTAAAATTTTTCCGATAACGGCAGTCCACATTTTAGTATCAGAGGCATCTATAGCGTATATTTTTATTTTGCCGCCTAACTCTTTTTCAATGGCAACTGCAGCTTTTTTGTAATCGTATTCAATGGCATCTAAACCATCACCGTTTTCGTTTGTAGAAATGGTAAGTTTATGCTTGTCTGTAAAATGCAATTCAACATTATCTATTACCTCTACAACTTCTGAAGGCTGAGATTTATTTTGCCATAAATGACAAACTATTTTTTCAACCGTTTTTCCTTGTGCAGCGGCAAATCTTGCCAATGCTTCATTCGAAAAAAATGTATTATCTAATGCTTCTTCCATTTTACTAATTTAATGTTGTTCTATTTCCTAATTCTATTATTGCTAAATTTTTAATTTCCGTTCCATCTATTTCGAATCTCACTGCGGTTTTTACATTATGAAAACCATGCACTCCTGCAGCTCCCGGATTAATATGTAAAAGGTTGAGCTCTTTGTCATACATCACTTTTAAAATGTGAGAATGCCCGCAAATAAATAATTTAGGTTTGTTTTCTAATAAAAGTGTTTTAATTTTTGCCGGATATTTTCCCGGATAACCTCCAATGTGCGTAATAAATATTGGAACATTTTCACAACTAAAAAATAAATTTTCAGGGTATGTTATTCTAATATCCTTGTCATCAATGTTTCCAAAAACTGCTTTAAAGGGTTTTAACTTTTCAATTTCCAAACAAAGGTCAATGTTGCCAATATCACCTGCGTGCCACACTTCATCGGCTTCATTAATGTGTTTAATAAGTTTTGGCTCTAAATAACTGTGGGTGTCGGATATGAGAAGTATTTTTTTCAAGATTTTAGTTTAATATTTCCTTAATAATATTTCTTCAAAAAATAGCTTGTCACTTCGAGTAATCCGTAGCGATAGCGGAGGATGTATCGAGAAGTTCTCGATACTATTTTTTGCAAGAGGCAAAGCAAAAAATTACTCGAACTGACATTTTAAAATGAATTATTAATATGGCTTTTTACTCGATCCCAAAAAAAGAAATAATGTGTTGTAGTTCTTTATCGTTGCTAAAGCTTAAAGTTAAATTCCCACCGCCTTTAGCGTTGCGCTTAAAGCTATAAGATTTATTAAAGATCTTTTCTAACTTTTTAGCAATGGTTTTATCTTCGATCGTTAATGGTTTTTCAACACGAGAAACTTTTGGAGTAACTTTTATTTTTTCGCCACGGGCAAGGTCTTCAATTTGTCTAACTGATAGGTCTTGCTCTAAGGCTAATGCAAAAATCGCTAATTGTCTGTCTTCGTTATCGATGTTAATTAACGCTTTTGCATGACCCATTGTGATCTCGCGATCGCGTAATGCCTTTTGAATTGGAGCAGGAAGTTTTAGCAAACGTAAAAAATTTGTAACCGTGCTACGTTGTTTACCTACTTTTTCGCTTAACTGTTCTTGAGTAAGGTCGCATTCGTCAATTAAACGTTTGTATGATAATGAAACTTCAATTGGATCAAGATCTTCGCGTTGAATATTTTCAACCAAGGCCATTTCCAACATTGCCTGATCATCGGCAACACGAATGTATGCGGGAACATCTGTAAGCCCTGCTAATTGCGAAGCGCGAAAACGACGTTCTCCTGAAATTAATTGGTATCTGTCGTAGCCTAATTTTCTAACCGTTAAAGGTTGAATAATGCCGTGCTGTTTAATGCTGTCACTTAATTCTTGTAAAGCTGTTTCTTCAAAATTGGTACGTGGTTGAAAAGGATTTGCTTCAATACTTTTTATTTTTATGGTAGAAACAGAATTTACTGTGGGAGCGCCTTCGCCCATGTGTTTTGAAGTAATGTCTGTTTTGGCATTTTCTAATAATGCACTTAATCCTCTTCCTAATGCCGGTTTTTTATTGCTGCTCATTTTTTTTATGTTTTGAAAATTCTAAGTAATAATTCAAGTATTTAAAACTAAAAATTATTAAATATCCTCGCTTAATTCTTCTTCTGATTCCTGAATGTTTATCATTCTATCGCTGTCGCTAATTTTAGTTAAGCCGTTACGTTGTAATATTTCACGTGCTAAGTTTAAATAACTCGTAGAGCCTTTTCCAATAGCATCGTGCATAATGATTGTTTTTCCAAAACTTGGCGCTTCTGCTAATTTTGTATTACGTTGAATGATCGTATCAAAAACCATATTCTGAAAATGCGTTTTAACTTCTTCAACAACTTGGTTAGCTAAACGTAAACGACCATCATACATCGTTAATAAAACGCCTTCAATATCTAAATTTGTATTTAAATGAGCCTGAACGATCTTGATGGTTTGTAATAATTTACCCATTCCTTCTAACGCGAAATATTCGCACTGTACCGGAATAATTACGCTGTCTGCAGCCGACAATGCATTAATAACTGTTAAACCTAATGATGGGCAACAATCTAAAATAATAAAATCATATTTATCTTTTATTTTATCTAATGCCTTTTTCATCATGTATTCGCGGTTAGTTAAGTTCACTAACTCTAGCTCAACACCCACCAGATCAGCATTTGTAGGTAACAAAAATAAATTAGGCGTATCTGTTTTAAGGATAACATCTTTTGGATGAACGCTGTCAATAATGCATTCGTATAAACCCGCCTTTACATTTGCAGGATCGATTCCAACACCCGAAGTTGCATTAGATTGAGGATCTGCATCTACCAATAATGTTTTATATTCTAAAACAGCTAAGCTGGCTGCTAAATTAATTGCACTTGTTGTTTTTCCAACACCACCTTTTTGATTTGCTATTGCTATTATTTTTCCCATCGTCGTTATGTATTATTGTTCCGTTTGTTATTTTTTAATTGTGCTGCCAATTTCCAGCAATGTTAATTTTTTTCCTGCCTGCATAAATTTTGAAACCGCCAATTCGTGATCAATTACTATATACCCAAAAGTATCATAATGCATTCCTATGATATCGTTACATTTAATAAAATCACAAGCTATCATTGCGTTATCAACTCCCATCGTAAAATTATCCCCAATAGGTAAAAAGGCAAAATTGATGCTTCTGTAATCGCCAATCAGTTTCATATCATAGGTTAAGGCAGTATCGCCTGCATAGTAAAAATTTCCTTCGGTACTTTCTATTACAAAACCCATTGGGTTTCCGCCATAAGAGCCATCCGGTAAGCTACTGCTATGTTGTGCAACAACACATTTTACATTTCCAAAATCTAATTTTACTTTTCCTCCAATATTCATCGGACGAATATTTTCAACTCCTTTTTTTTCAAGCCAAACATTTATTTCCCAATTACAAATAACTTTAGCCCCGGTACGTTTTGCAATACTTTCAGCGTCTGCAATATGATCTTGGTGTCCGTGAGAAATGAGTATATAATCTGCCTTTACGGTATTAACGTCAATAGTATTTGCTAATTCATTTGGACTAATGAATGGATCGAATAATAAATGTTTTCCATTTACTTCAACGCCAAAACACGAATGCCCATAATAAGTAATGTTCATAAAATCAAAACAATTGATTAAAATTGTTGTTTGTAAAATTAAACTAATTAGGCACTTTTAATAGTGTTAGTTTTTAACAAAAGCTACAAAGAAAAGCACATTGTGTGTTAATAAATTTTTATGGAAGAAATAGTTGTTTTAAGCTGTACGAATCGCCCAAACAGTAATACTTTGAAGGTGAGCAAAGTATATGAAGATATTTTAAGATCTAAAGGTGTAAGTGTTAAAATTTTGGATTTTTGCACGCTTCCCGAAAATATTGCTTTTAGTGATGTTTTTGGTAATAGAAGTGTTGAATTTGCAGAAATAATTGAGAATTTAATTAAAAACCACAAAAAATTTGTTTTTGTAGTACCTGAATATAACGGCAGTTTTCCGGGCATTTTAAAATTGTTTTTAGATTGCGTTCCGCCAAGTGAGTGGGCTAATAAAGATGTTTGTTTGGTTGGAGTTTCTACCGGAAGAGCAGGTAATTTAAGAGGTTTAGATCATTTAACCGGTATTTTAAATTACTTGAAAGTGCATGTTTATCACAATAAATTGCCAATATCGGTAGTGGATAGAATTATGAATGAGCACGGCAAATTTATTTCGGATGACCAGATAAATGCTTGCCAAACACAGATGGCAGGGTTTTTAGAATTCTAAGCTTGTATCAGATATTTACTTAACCAGGTGTTTTTTAATTCCTGTTCCCAAGTGTTTAATTCGTTTTGATTGCTAACAGAAGTGTTATACACGATTGTAGTTTCAGATATCTTATTTTGATCAAGGAGATCCTTTATTTTTGAAGCATGAACAATTTCAATTCCACTGTTTGTTTTGTAGGCTACTAATAAACGGTTAAATAATTCAATAGAGAATTGTTTTTCTGTTTCTTTAATAAAACGCGTGAGTTTATCAATACTGCAGCCGCTGGCTTCTGTAATGTTCTCATTAACTTTTACAATAATTATTTTTTCACCAAATATTTCAAAACTTGCGGTTAACTGTTGCTCATGAGCGGTCCAACCTAAAACAAAATTTTTACCCAATTCATTTAAAGAATTTAATTCTTCTTTTGAAAGTGGTTTACTGATGATATAAGTCCAAACTCTGTTCATAGTCTAAAAAATAGGATGTATACCTGTATAATTATGCGGTGTGATGTTTTTTAATTCGTTTTTGATGGCATCAGAAACGTTTAAGCCATTAATAAATTCAATTAAAGATTCCTGCGTAATATGTGTATTTGTTCTTGTAAGATCTTTTAAAGCTTCGTATGGTTTTGGATATCCTTCGCGTCTAAGCACTGTTTGAATGGCTTCGGCAACAACCGCCCAATTATTTTCAAGATCGTGCATTAAAGCTTTTTCGTTTAATATTAATTTGTTTAATCCTTTTAATATACTTGAATAAGAAATAATAGAGTGGGCAACAGGTATACCAAGATTTCTTAAAACAGTGCTATCTGTAAGGTCACGCTGTAATCTTGATATTGGTAGTTTTGCAGACATGTGTTCTAATATTGCATTGGCAATTCCTAAATTTCCTTCTGCATTTTCAAAATCAATTGGGTTAACTTTATGAGGCATGGCCGACGAACCAATTTCTCCTGCTTTTAATTTTTGTTTAAAATATTCCATGCTAACGTAGGTCCAAACATCACGACTAAAATCGATCAGGATGGTGTTGATACGTTTTAACGCATCGCAATAAGCGCCAATGTTATCGTAGTGCTCAATTTGAGTGGTAAACTGAGAACGGCTTAATTCTAAAATATCGTTAACGAAATGATTTCCAAATTCTACCCAATTTTTTGTTGGATAAGCAATTTGATGCGCATTAAAATTACCGGTTGCTCCACCAAATTTTGCAGAGAAAGGCACTCTTTTTAACTGATTCAATTGCATGTTCAAACGCTCAACAAAAACGTAAAGTTCTTTACCCAATTTTGTTGGCGATGCAGGCTGACCGTGTGTTTTAGCTAACAACGAAATATCTTTCCATTCTTGACTTAACTCGGTTATTTTTTCGATGATACCGTTTAGGGCAGGAAGCAATTGTTTAGTTGTAGCATCTTTTAATGATAAAGGAATGCTTGTATTATTTATATCCTGAGAAGTTAAGCCAAAATGAACAAATTCAGTATAATGACTTAAACCAAGTTCTTCTAATTTTTCTTTAATAAAATATTCAACCGCTTTAACATCATGGTTGGTGGTTTTTTCGGTTTCTTTAATTTTTAAAGCATCTTCAACCGAAAAATTTAAGTAAATATCTTTTAATGCAATTTTTTTTGCAACATCCAGTTCCGGTAATTGCGCTAGCCCGAACTCTGAAAGAGTAATAAAATATTCTATTTCTACTAATACCCGGTATTTTATTAAACCAAATTC
>JALHPG010000052.1 GCA_022842625.1 Bacteroidia bacterium
GCTCAAACATAAATGCTACCGAACCATTCGTTCCCATTGCACCATTTGCACGGTTAAAGTATAAACGCACACTTGCAACGGTGCGTGTTGGGTTATTGGTTGTACATGATACTAGTACCGGAACTCCGTGTGGAGCATATCCTTCGTAAATGATCTCGTCGTAATTTCCCGAATCTTTTTCGCTTGCACGTTTGATGGCAGCATCAACATTTACCTTTGGCATATTTACAGCCTTGGCATTTTGCATGATCATTCTTAAACGAGGGTTGTTTTCGGGGTGAGGACCACCCGCTTTAACCGCCATTACAATTTCTCTTCCTATTTTTGTAAAAGCCTTGGCCATTTTAGCATAACGCTTAAACATGGTTGCTTTACGTGTTTGAAATATCCGACCCATTTTGTTTTTTTCTTAAGACTACAAAGATAATTTTTTTAATGAAATTTCGAGAACTGTATCCCTTTTTTTGCCGCAGATTTCACAAATTCTCACAGATTTTTTTAGGGTTTGTTTTCGTTAACCACAAATAAAAAAGTCGCTTTGTCTTATCTGTGCAATCTGTGCCTTTATTTTTTAAACTTTAGAATGATCGCTAAAAAGATCAATAAAATAGAAATTACAGTACAGGAATAGGCTAGCAGATCGCCGAATTTTGAGAAAAAAGTGTGGTTGTTATTTTTGTAAAGGTCTTTTTCGATTACCGCCTCTTCCCAATATTTTGTGGCCTCGGAAATCTCGCCAAACTCATTAATAAAACAGCTAATGCCGGTATTGGCACTTCTTGCAATTTGTAAGCGATTTTCAATGGCTCTTAATTTAGCGTAATTCAGATGCTGAACATGTCCGGGCGAATTGCCCCACCAGCCATCGTTAGTGATTATAAAAATAATATTTGCACCTTTTCTAACGTATTCCGTTACAAAATCAGAGTACACACTCTCGTAGCAAATAATTGGAGCTACATTGGTTGAACTAAGCGTATCGATAAAAACAGATCTTTCGTTTTGAACTCCCAAACTACCAAAGGTGCCGCCCATTTCAATTGCAAGGCCTTCTAATGGGGAGAGTAACCAAGGAAATGGCATTCTTTCTACGCCCGGCACTAGTTTAGATTTATGATAGAGTTGAATGGTGTTGGCATCTATTTGTAAAGCCGTATTGTATGAATCGTAATATACACCCGGCTCCTGATAAGGTCTGGCGGTTGATGATATAACATCTTTATTGGTAAAAAAGCGATAACTATCTGCGCCCACAACGATCTTAAGCTTAGGGAATTTTTTTATTAAACTGTCTCTAAACCATTGTAAGGTCTCGTTTTCGTTAATGTAACCTTCATCCATTCCTTGGCCAATAATAAATGTTTCGGGTAAAACAAGATAATCTGTTTTGTCGTTTACCTTCCCTTTGATCATTTCTAAGAATTTGGCAAACTGCATTTCAAAATCCAACACAAACTTAGCGTTATAGGGGTCGATGTTTGGCTGCACAACAACTGTTTTAAGTTTGTCTTTTGGATTTGAAAGAGGTGTTCTTACACTATAAATTAAGTAAGACAGTAAAATTGGAATAATAATGCTTGCAGCAATTTTTAAAATGGGCTTTGAATTTATTTTTAATGAAGAATTTTTTTTAAGAACGGTAAAAATTAAAATATTTACAAATAAGGCCCAAAGCGTGCCGCCACTTGTACCGGTAAATTCAAACCATTGTATCCAATTGGTATTAAACGCAAAAACATTTCCTAATATTAACCAACTCCACGATAGGTCCCAGATAGTATGCAGGAATTCATACCCGATCCATAATGGAATTAGCAGCCAAATAGCCATTGGATGGTTTATTCTGTTTTTGATGTTAGAGAAAAAAACAAAAACAATACTCATAAATAATGAGTTAAAAATAAAGGCTGCGCAAGCGCCACCAAAAGATGCCAGGCTTACCCACCAGGTTGTGGCAAGGTTCCAGATCAAAAAAGTAAGATAGGAATAACCAAATAATTTTAATTTACGTTTTGGAAGATTGTGTTGTTTTGAAAGATCGTCTTCTATTTGTAAAAGCGGTACAAATGCGAAGAAAATAAATACCGAAAAATGTAAGATCCAGCCGGCAGATAAAAGAATGGCTGAAAGGAAACTTAAAATTAAATAGTTCGATTTTTTCTGCATTAGGCGAATATACCAAATTATTACCTCAGGGTATTTATTAAATCTTCTTAAAATGTGGCTAAATCTTAATAAAAAATGGTGATTTTTAGCTGCTTTAGCCGTATATTCGCAAATTGCCAATTTTTTATGACTGAAGACAAAATTGAAGCAGCTGAACCTCGTAAACTGTATCCTTATCAGGAGCAAGCTGTAACAAATATATTTAATCGCTTGTTAGAGTTACCGCCTAACGCGAACTTATTATTTCAACTGCCAACCGGTGGTGGAAAAACAATTATTTTTAGTGAAATAGCAAAACGATACATTAAAAATTTTAATCGTAAGGTTTTAATTTTAACACACCGCATCGAGTTAGGTAAACAAACATCGGATGTATTATCAGAAGCAGGCATAAGTAATAAAGTAATTAATAGTGAAGTAAAACAATTACCGCATCAAAGCGATTATCAAAGTTTTATTGCACTGGTAGAAACATTAAATAATCGTTTACAAGAGAACGATCAGTTTTTAGAAGACATTGGTTTAGTGATCGTTGACGAGGCTCACAATAATTCATTCCGCAAAATTTTTCATTATTTTAATGATGTAAATATTTTAGGAGTTACAGCAACTCCTTTAAGCAGCAATAAAAAATTACCATTATTTCAAACGTATAATGCGTTAATTGTAGGCGAAAGTATTTCTGCTTTAATTGAACAAGGCTTTTTGTGCGAAGGGCAAACCTATTCTTATGATGTAAATTTAAGTTCATTACGCGTAGGTAACAACGGTGAGTTTACTGTTGGTTCGCACGAAGTGTTGTATACCCAAGCCATTATGCAAAGTAAGCTAATTGAAGCTTACGAAGAAATGGGCAAGGGTACAAAAACATTGATCTTTAATGCCGGTATTTTAACCAGCAGAGCGGTATACGAAGCCTTCAAGAAAAAAGGATATCCCGTAAGGCATTTAGATAGTACTTTTAGTGATAGAGAGCGTGTTGAAACTTTAGAATGGTTTCGCAAAACAAAAGATGGTATATTAACTTCTGTAAGTATTTTAACCACGGGTTTTGACGAGCCGGAAGTGGAAACTATTATTTTAAACAGAGCAACAAAATCGCTTACACTTTATCATCAAATGATAGGTAGAGGAAGTCGTATTTTACCTACTAAAAAAACGTTTAAGATTATCGATCTCGGAAATAATTCTCGTCGTTTTAATTTATGGCAATACCCAATTGATTGGAAACACGTTTTTGCTGCACCACATTTGTATTTAGAACATAGATATAAAGATGAGTGGAATTATGAATTAGAGAATGATTATGATATGCCTCCTGAAATTAAGGAGCGCTTTTTAAATTCTAGTGCCGAAGCCTTTATTGTTAGAGATCGTTATAATATGGCTACTCGAAAAGGACACAAGCCACAAACAGTATTGGATCAAAGTTTAGAAGATCATTTTGCCAGAATAAAAGATAACGCTGCAGATTTTGATGAGGCTTTAGAATTATTTAATTTATTGGGCGAAGAAATGAAATACAGAGTAAGGCAATATGGGAAATGTATTAACTCTACTAACAATCACACCGATTGGCAAGCGCAAACCTACGCGAGTAAGTTACGTCGCCGATTAATGACCTTTTACGCCGAAGCATGATAAGCCACAGATTCGTTTATAAATTATTAGGTTATCTTTCCATTGTAATTGGAATACTTGCCGCTTTATCTATTTATAGAATTCAATTTGCTTTTTACGGAATTGCCTTAGGGATACTAGGTTTTATTGTTTCGGGAATAAATATTTTTTTGAATACGCGCTATTATTACGAAGAAGAAAAATATCCGAAAGGTTATTTAGGAATGGTGTTAAGTTCTTTACCGGTTTTGTTTATGCTTTTTGTAATAATGAAACATAGGAATTAATGAATATTTCGTCCCTACGGGACTTTCTAAAAAGCTTGATTATTTTTCTATTCAGATCATGTCCCTAAGGGACAAAATAGTATTTCGTTTATTAAAGAGAGGAGTTGAGAGAAGATTTCTGTTTTTTAAAAAGGCTCCGGAGGAGCCAAATGTTTTAGAACAAAAGAATAAAAGGATTATCGTGCCGTAGGTACGAAACAAAATTTCTCAAATTTAAACCCAATCAATACCCTTTTTTAATAAAGAAAGTGTTTTTTCCTCTTCAGAACCCTTCTCCGTTTTAAAATCGTATTCCCAACCTGCTATTTTTGGTAAGCTCATTAGAATAGATTCAACTCTTCCATTTGTTTCTAATCCAAACTTAGTTCCTTTATCGTAAACTAAATTAAACTCAACGTAGCGCCCACGGCGTAACAATTGCCATTGTTTGTTTTTTTCGGTAAAGGTTTTGTTTTTATTTCTTTTGATAAGCTCAACATAAATTGGTGCAAACGCTTTGCCAACATCCTGCCAAAATGCAAAGTTTTTTTCAAAACTCATTTCTGTATCTGAATTTAATCTGTCAAAAAATATGCCGCCAATGCCTCTGGTTTCTTTTCTGTGATTAATATAAAAATAATCGTCGGCCCACTTTTTAAATTTTGAATAATAGTTTGTATTGTGTTTATCACACACTTTTTTTATTTCGGAATGAAAAAATTTCGCATCCTCTTCAAAAATATAATGCGGTGTAACATCTATACCGCCACCTAGCCATTTTACACCACCTGTCATTTCAAAATAACGGATATTCATATGAATGATAGGTACCATTGGGTTGTTAGGGTGAATAACAATTGAAACGCCAGTAGCAAAAAATTGTGGTTTAACTTTTACATCTTCATTGGATGAAACAGTACTATGTTCTTTTTCTTTAAATAAAAAATCAGGAGCATCGCCGCTAACAGCGCTAAACAATACGCCGCCTTTTTCTATTACGCCACCTTCTTTAATTATTCTGGTTCTGCCGCCACCGCCTTCTTCTCTGGTCCAGTTCTCTTCTGCGAATTTTGCACCACCATCTGCTTGTTCTAATGCACTGCAAATGCTATCCTGTAAAGTCTTTAACCACTCGGTAATGGTTTCTTTATTTATTTCCATCCCGTTTTTTGAAGCTGATAATTGTTGTACCTAAAAATGTAAACTCCGCGGTTATCAAAACCTGTAGCGTTATCGGGGCGATAAAACTTAAAGCGCATGTAATTTGTTTCTGTAGATAAATTGTTTAGGTTAAATACAAAATTAGGACCTTGCTCTTTTAAATTTTTCAAATAAAAATTAGCAATATCGTAACCAATAAAATAAAATTCGCTTGGATAAGATTGTTGAATTGTTTTGTAATGTTCTATTAAAGAATTGTAGGCCGAAACATTATTAATGTTGTATTGATGAGGGAATGTAAAATGTAATTGATTTAAATATTCCTGGTCAATATTATCAATGGTAGTAGTATTTTGCCAGCCACACAAAACAACATCTTTTTTGTCCGAAAAAATAGCCAATTGCGTTGTGAAATCAGCAATAAAAACCTGATTGTTACTTAAGGTTATAACAATGTTTTTTGCGTTTGGTGTATATCCTGCTTTTACACCTTCAAGTCCTCTTACAATGGTAACGGTATCTTTTGGCGACTTGCCTAAAAGTTTTTGTTTTTCGTTGTAGTATTTTTTAAATGCATTAACGTAAGCGGCTTCTTTTGGATCTTTTTGAAACGCAGAAATTAAAAACACTTTAGCATTATTGTTCACTAAGGAATCAATACAATAATCGGCAAGGCTTTCTAATAAAGTAAATTGCGAAGGATTTGTTTTTGAAGCATAAACATTGTTATACAACATTTTATTTTGTTGAATGATAGGCGTAATAATTGGAATACTTAACTCTTTTGCTTTTTGCGAAATAACTTTAAAGCCATTTGCATAAAGCGGACCAAAAATAAAATCGATCTGTTTTGTTTTTAGATCACTTAATAATTGGGTATGTTTTAAAGAATCTTTTTCTTCTTCATCATAAAGATTTAAATTAATTTCAAAATCCTTTGAGGTTAAAGAGTCAACGGCATTTTTAAAACCTAAATAAAAATCAAGTGCATAGCCGGAAACAACCGGAAAATTAGTTCTTGTTTTAGCAAGATTAGCCATGTCTAAGGCCAGTGTTTGATCTAGCTTAAAAGGTAGTACTAAGGCAAGATTATAGTTTGATTTTGACGGCTTGGTAATTGCTTTTGCTTTTGTTGTGTCGATGGTAGAAACTTGCGTGGTTGTTGTTGGCTTAGTTTCTGTAATTTCTTTTCCTGTTTTACGTTTGGCTCTTTCGCTAATGGCAATAAGCTGTCCTTCTTTTAAACCTTGTCCTAAATTTGGATTAAAGGCGTTTAATTGCGCTTCGGTTAAATTAAATTTCTTGGTAATTGAATAAATGGTTTCTCCTTTTGTGATCTTGTAGGTGAAGTATTTTAAGGTGTCTACTTGGTAGGTGAGCAATGCGTTGTTATTAGTGTTAGTTGTTGCAACCGTTTTATTTGGAACGGTATTGTTTAAAATTTTTATTTCCTGATTTGCTTTTACACCGGTTTTTAATTCGGGATTTGTAGCGTAAAGATCATCTAAACTTACATTGTAAAGTTTTGAAATCGAATACAAACTTTGTCCTTTTTCAATAGTATGGATGTAATAGGTTTTACCATCAATGGTTTGAGTGGTAGTTGATTTTGTTTGTGCAAAAAAGATAAATGATGCAAGACACAAGATGCAAGACAAGCAATATTTATTAAGCGTATTTTTTATTATCATTAATCCTATATCTTATTTCTTAAATCAAAAATCTTAAATTGATTATTCCCATTCAATGGTTGCAGGTGGTTTTGAGCTAATATCGTAAACAACTCTATTAACGCCTTTAACTTTATTAATGATCTCATTACTCATTTTTGCTAAAAACTCGTACGGTAAATGGCACCAATCTGCGGTCATGCCATCTGTAGAAGAAACAGCTCTTAAAGCAACTGCATTTTCGTAAGTTCTTTCATCACCCATAACACCAACGCTTTGTACGTTCAGTAAAATAGCACCAGCCTGCCAAACAGTATTATATAAGTTATGTGATTTTAATCCTTCAATAAAAATAGCGTCTACATCTTGCACAATTTGTACTTTCTCTGCAGTAATGCCCCCTAAAATACGAATTGCTAAACCCGGGCCAGGAAATGGATGGCGACCTAATAACGCTTCATCAATTGCTAAGGCTCTTCCAACTCTACGCACTTCATCTTTAAACAAAGCACGAAGCGGTTCAACTATTTTTAATTTCATGTAATCGGGTAAGCCTCCCACGTTGTGGTGAGATTTAATAGTGGCGCTTGGCCCGTTCACACTTAAGCTTTCAATTACATCGGGATAAATGGTGCCTTGTGCTAACCATTTTACATCTGTAATTTGGTGTGACTCTTCATCAAACACATCAATAAATACTTTACCAATAGCTTTACGTTTTAATTCTGGGTCGCTAACTCCTGCAAGGGCAGAGTAGAACTTGTCTTTTGCATTAACGCCTTTTACGTTTAAGCCCATGTGTTTGTATGAATCTAACACCTGCTCAAATTCATTTTTGCGAAGCAAACCGTTATCTACAAAAATGCAATATAAATTTTTACCAATAGCTTTATTTAACAACACGGCCGCAACACTAGAATCTACGCCGCCAGAGAGACCAAGAACTACTTTATCGTCTCCGATGGTTTTTTTAAGATCGGCAATAGTTGTATCTATAAACGAGTCAGAGGTCCACAAGCCTTTACAGCCGCAGATCCCATAAACAAAATTCTTTAATATTTTAGCGCCTTCATCCGTATGGTAAACTTCAGGGTGAAATTGAATAGCATGAGTTTCTTCTCCAACAACCGAATAAGCAGCAATTTTAACATCGTGCGTACTGGCAGTTATCTTATAATTTTCAGGGATAGTTAAGATCGTATCGGCGTGGCTCATCCAAACTACTGAATCGTCTTTAATATCTTTAAATAATTTACATGTTTTGTCTTTAATTTCAAGGTGTGCACGACCATACTCACGTGAGCTTGATTTGCCAACCTCGCCACCAAAAAAGTGTGCTAAATATTGTGCACCATAACAAACACCTAATAAAGGTAATTTGCCTTTAATGTTACTTAGGTCGGGTTGTAAAGGGTTTTCTTGACGGACACTATGTGGGCTCCCGGAGAGAATAACGCCTTTAATATCTTGCGTAATTGTAGGAACTTTGTTGTATGGATGGATTTCACAATAAACGTTTAATTCGCGTAAACGACGAGCAATAAGTTGCGTAAATTGTGAACCAAAATCTAAAATCAGGATCTGTTCTTGCATAGAAAGCAAAAATACAATTAAATTTTACTCAATAATGCTTATAAACAGTGGGTTAAACATTATTTAAGAAAAATAGGAAGTTTTTTTGAAAGAATTAAAAAATATGTATATTTGCACTCTCAATTTTGAGACGCACACTTCGGGGTGTAGCGTAGCCCGGTATCGCGCCTGCTTTGGGAGCAGGAGGTCGTCAGTTCGAATCTGGCCACCCCGACAGATCAAAAGCCTTTCACGTAGTGAAAGGCTTTTTTTGTTTTCGCAAGGAGTGAAAGCTCGCTTTCACGGAATAAGAAAACAAAAAAAGCCGATTTTTGCAAAGCAAAAAAGGCTTTTGATCTGCAACGCCTCATACCAGAACAGCGCAGCTAATCTGGATATTAGAAAACCTGTTTTAGCGGTTTTATTATTGCAAAGCAAAAAAGGCTTTTGATCTGCAATGCATCATACCAGAACAGCGCAGCTAATCTGGATATTAGAAAACCTGTTTTAGCGGTTTTATTATTGCAAAGCAAAAAAGGCTTTTGATCTGCAACACTCTTTCAGCTTTAAATTTTTTATTAATTTTAATTAGTTATGCAAACACTAATACTTACACACGGAGCTCTTGGTTCAAAAGCAGATCTTGATAAATTGGCAGAGGTGCTTCAAAAAGAAAATTATAAAGTTTTAAGTTTTTCTTTTTCTGGTCACGGCGCAACAGAATTTGAAAATGACTTTGGGATCGAACAATTTTCGTTGGAGTTAGAAAATTTTATTTTAAGAAACGGTCTGGTAAAGCCCTGTGTTATTGGCTATAGCATGGGCGGTTATGTTGCGTTAAATTTGGCTAGGCGTTCGCCGGAAAGGATCAATAAAATAATTACTTTGGGCACAAAATTTAACTGGAGTAGTGAGGTTGTAGAAAAGGAAGTAAAAATGTTGGATGCGGAGACGATGCTTAATAAGGTTCCGGCATTTGCAAAATCGTTAGAGCTTAAACATGGTAAAAAATGGAAAACACTTTTGTTGCGAACAGCAGAACTGATGCGGGATATTAGCGTGAATAATTATTTAAATCCCGAATCCTTAAAAACCATTCAAAATAAGATCTTAGTTGGTTTAGGCGATAAAGATCAAATGGTAACTGTAGAAGAAACGATTAGCGTTTATAGATCTTTGCCAAACGCTGCAATGTTTATCCTTCCAAATACCAAGCATCCTATAGAGCAATTAAACACGGCTTTGTTTGTTGAAATAATTAAGGGTTTTTTAGAATCCTGATCTGACAAGCGCTATAAACAGCTCTAAAAAAAGATTTGCAAATAACTATAATTAGTAGTAATTTTAAACTATAAATTATAGCAATGAGTAAAATATCATCTAACATTCGTTTTCTTCGTCAATTAAAAGGCCTGTCGCAAGAGCAACTGGCAGACGATCTAAAAGTGACACGTTCAAGAATTGGCGGCTACGAAGAAGCCAGAAATGAACCGCCTATTGATCTGTTAATTCGCCTTTCGGAGTATTTTCATATAGCAATAGACGCTTTGGTAAGAGGTGATCTTAAAAAAACCAATTTAGATGGTTTAATGAAAATTGGTAAGAACCGTATTTTATTTCCTATTTTAATTGATAGCGATGGTAATGATATGGTTGAGTTGGTGCCATTAAAAGCATCGGCAGGTTATACACGAGGTTATGCCGATCCGGATTATATAGAGAAATTACCGCAAATGAAATTGCCGTTTTTGCCATCCGGTAAACACCGTGCTTTTCCGATCAAAGGCGATAGTATGCCTCCTATTAGAGAGGGATCTTTTGTAATTGCAAAATTCTTAGAAAAATTTGATGAGGTTAAGTTTGGGCAAACCTATATTATTGTTACCAAAGACGATGGCTTGTCGTACAAGCGTATCATGGGCTTTAACAAAAAAGAGGGTGCTTATGAATTACATTCTGATAATAAAATATACCAACCGTTTAAAGTTAAGGCAAGCGAAATTTTAGAGATATGGGAATACACCTGTTGTTTAAATATGAACCAATATGAAAACGACGAACTTAATTTAGATAGTATTATGAATATGCTAAAGGGCTTAAAGGTTGAGATCTCTGAAATTAAGAAGAAATAAAAGGGGATTTTTTAGATAAATGAATTTTGTAATAATGTAAAAAGCCGCTTTTTAGCGGCTTTTTTTTAGCGACCGCTATTTTTTCACATAACCTAAATAAAACAATTCAAAAAAAGATCAAGCTGTTAAATAAAAAACATTTGTTTTATTAATTAAATTCCCTAGTTTTATCACCATAAATAAAAAACTGACACAAACTATGAAAAAATTAGCATTAGTATTAGGGTTAGCATTAGGGTTAGGTTTTGGCGCCCAAGCTAACAAGTACAAAATGGATGAGGTTAAATTATCTCAAACATTTGAAAACAGCCAAGAAGTTTCTTTTAACGAAATGTTTACTTCAGATTTAAACGTTGCTAACGCAACTAACTTAAATTTGAAAGCAGACGGAGCAAAAACAAGAGGTGGTTATTTATTACGTTCATTCTTTTGTGGAGGTATTGCATTACACCGTTACTACATGGGAACTGCTAAAAAACACATGTGGGCTTTATATTTCTGTGTACCGGTTGCCGGTGGAGTTGCAGCTTGTGTTGACTTCTGGGGTGGTGTATTTGATGCAGACTTTTACAAAAAATATGAGAATAATGACAAATGGTTTGTTTGGTTAGACTAACAAATTATTAAGAATTAAAAAAACCGACCAATTGGTCGGTTTTTTTAGTTTATAAGGTTTTGTTTTATTTGATCCTTTAAAAAGGTATTGTATTTTTTTGATTTCTTGTAATTATATTTTTCTGTTAAGAACTCCGCTCGCTTTATACCTCCCAAATAAAACTTTCCAATCAATAAATTTCCTACAAAAATAGAGGTGAAATAATATTGGTAAATTATACCTGCCACCATTGCGCCTGCAGTTACCGTAATAGCTAAAAAGGATGAAATCCCTTCGCCGTAATTTTTTGCATAACACTGTCCTAAGCCAGGAAAGAAAGTAGACATTTTACTTGCCTTTTCAACACTTTTTAGTTTTGGAATAAGTTTGGCGCTATAGATAGAATCGATAATTTGCTTTTTATGTTCAAATAATTTGGTGTTGCTTGAACTATCTGTCTTAGCAAAAGCATTTAATTTATCTTTTGCTTGTTGCCATTTATATTGTTCGTTTAAAACAACCACATTTAATAAAGTTGAGTTGGCGATATAAGTAGAATCTTTTACCAAATAGTTTAACTGCTGTAAAAAAGCTTCTGCTTGAATTAGATCGTTGTTTAAATAACTCATTAAAGCGCATTGGTATTTTACCTTGTAAATTAACGAATCGGCAGCACCATCTAAATTAATGGAGTTTAAATGGTCAATTCCGGCAGTATAATTTTTAGCAAATTTATAACTAGCCGCAGTTAAAAGTTTTGCTTCGTTTTTTAATAATTCTCCTTGTAAAAAAAAATCTAATTTTTGATAATAAATGGCCGCCTCATAATACTTGGCATTAAAAAATAAACTGTCTGCCGCAATTTTTATTTGCAGTGTATCGTTAGATGAATAAGCCGAAAGCTTACTTAAAAATACGAACAACAGGCACGTGTATACTCGCCAGAATCTCATTATTTATTTTTCCGTTTACCGATTTAATTTGCTGCTTTATACTAAATACACTTCCAAAAATATTACCCACATAAAAAAAACTAAATAGCGTTGTAAAGGTTATAAATTGGGGGCTTTTAAAACTTTTAGTTCTGTAGTAAGATTCAAAGGCCATGGCCGCCAAGGCTCCGTTTGCAGCAAATGCAGCTAAACCTGCGCCTTTTTTTCCGGCATAAAATTTCCCTAAGCCTGGTACCACAGCCGAGAGAGCACCTGCAACAAAGGGTGATTTTTTCTTTAATTTAAGTGATCGTTTTTTTAGATCGACCAAGCGGCTTTGTTCGTTGGAATAATTGTAGTCGTTATATAAAAAGCCGGCGCTAAGAGAATCGAACCGTTTATAGTCGCGTAACAACAAGTAATTACCCGCAGAAACGATGTTTATGAGTTGATCATATTTTTTTACCGTGTCAATAGTAAAAGAAGAAAAACTATTTAATGCCGGTTTGTATTTTTTTGAATACGATAAGTTGATCGATTCAAAGAATTTAGACTTCGTGTAAAAATTACTAGCCGGAGCAACCAAATTAAAAGATAGCGCGGCTGAATCTGTTTTTTTTAAAAGGTAATAATTCATTCCTTTTAAATAATTTACTGTATCAGAATTTGAAAGCTCGTTGGTGTTAGATAAAAGGTGTAAGGCCTCTCTGTTTTTATTGTTTTCAGTTAAAAAATCAATAAATAAAAAATTAGGGTTTGCCGGATTTTGAGAATATCCCGAAAGATCAAATAGAAATAGAGTAATCCAACATATTATAAATTTAAACTTCATTACTTGGTTTTAAATTTGTAATCGTTTGGATGGTCGTAGATCATATGTGTTCTCGAATTATAATCAACGCCTTCTATCATATCAATACCGGCAAGTTTTGTGCATCTCGTCAATCTGTCTGCAGTTAAAGGGATGCCTTTTAAAATACCGTATTGTTGAATGCAGCGTTTACTGAAATTACTGCAGTTAACCTCGTAAGGACAAGCAGCACCAATTTGCACAGAAATAGTTTTTTGATAAGCGTACAACAATCCGCCAAAAACCAACGAAACAGGATTGTATTTTATAAAAGCATTTTTACCGGCAAAAAGGTAGGTAACCTCACGTTTACTTTCAAAAGCATTAACAAAGGTGGTTTTTTCAAAGATAAGATCATTGTCTGTTTTTGTTTGAGATAACACCGAGGTGCACAACAAACATAACAAAACAAATAAATAATTATTTACCCGATACCACTTTTGCATTTGCCGGAATTTTATAATCTAAATAAGTTGCGTTAACTTCTTTATTGATCTTTGGGTTATAATATGTTTTAGAAGTCACAGTTGAATCTCCCTTTTCTTGGTAAGCAATTTCAGTTATTTTTAGAGGTAAACTTAGAGTGCCAATTTTTTGATAGGATGAGAAAAATATTTTTCCTAATGATTTATTTTTAGCCCCTTTAAATTCGATATAAATTGGTAAACTTTTTTCATGAACCATTTCAATGTTTAAAATAGGGTTATTAAGTCCTTCTTTAGGAACCCAATTGGTAATTAAAACACCATCCTCAACCTTAGTGTTTTTAATAACATAACCAATTTTAGAGAATCCCAGATCGGAATAATTGCCATTTAAAAAATACCAAAAATAACTCGATTCGGATGAGTTTAATGCTGAGCTTGAAAGTATAAGCGTGTTGTCTAACACGTCGTAATTTTTCATGTCGCCGCTT
The DNA here is from genome assembly GCA_022842625.1 of Bacteroidia bacterium. Taxonomy (GTDB): domain Bacteria; phylum Bacteroidota; class Bacteroidia; order B-17B0; family Aurantibacillaceae; genus Aurantibacillus. Next base: position 13,881 of record JALHPG010000052.1, read on the forward strand.
GCATTAATAATGGTTACATTTTCAAATGGTTTTGTAAGGTGTGTGGTTAAAATACCGCCTTGCTTTTTAAAATATACTTCACCTTGTACAGTAATGTATTTTTTCTTTTCTAATATTTTAGAGGTAAACGATAAGCTTAATGCCTCTGTGTTATTATTAAAAAAAGAAGAGCCGAATACGATAGCCGCAGCAAGGATAAAATATTTATAAATAAAGCGATCAAACATTAAGTAGTATATATAAATTAATATGTAATAGCTTATATTTAAAGTAAAGGTTACTTCGCCATTTTTGATTTTAAATATCCAAAAATGATCGGTAAAACAGAAAGTAAAATAATACCTAAACAAACCAGATCAATATGTTTTCTGATAAATTCAACCTCGCCCAATAAGTAACCGGCAATAGTTAAACTACCTATCCATAATGCGCCACCTAATAGATCAAAGCTTACAAATTTTTTGTAGTTCATTTCGGCAACACCGGCTGCAAAAGGGGAGAAGGTGCGCACAATAGGCACAAAGCGCGCCATGATAATAGCTTTTGTTCCGTGCTTTTCAAAAAATACATGGGTTTTATCTAAGTATTCTTTTTTAACAATAAGTTTCCCTTTTATTTTAAGTGAAAACATTTTTAAACCTATTTTTCTGCCAACCCAATAATTACAATTGTCGCCCACCACAGCGGCAATAAATAACAGAATTAGTAAGTATGATAAATTTAAATGTCCCGAACGTGCAAATAAACCGGCGGTAAATAATAAGGAGTCTCCGGGTAAAAATGGCATTGCCACCAAACCGGTTTCAATAAAGATCACTAAAAATAAAACAGTATAAATTGCTGTTCCGTAATTAGCAAATAACCAATCAAAATCTAAGTGTAAAATGTGTTTAAATAATTCAACCATAAAATAGTTTGTAAATTTTTAGTTTAAGCGTTTAATTTTTATAGTCCTATTTCTTCTATGTACGCTAAAATGCCACCTTTTAAATTATAAAGGTTTGTAAAGCCTTGCTGACTTTCTAAAGCATTTATAACTGTTGCACTGCGCTTACCGCTTCTGCAATGAACCACTACTTGTTTGTCTTTTGAGATCTCTGCTGATCTTTCTAGAGCTTCGCCCATTGGAATTAAAGTTCCACCAAGATTAGCTTCATCAAATTCATGCTCTTCACGCACATCAATTAATTGAAAATCGGCATTAGAGTCTTTTAATTGTTTTAATTCTTGTACTGTTATTTCTTTCATGATGATTTTTTTTAAAGGGATTGTTTCATTTCTTCGGGTAAAAATGTAAAAAAGGTATCGCCGCGTAAACCTAAACGAAGCGTTTCTAATGGAATAACATCGTCAACGCCAATGTTACCAACGTTTACATTGCAGCCAAACATTTTTAAGAAATAAACCTGTTGACTTTTTTGTGGTGTCTCCCAAATAATATTTTCTATTTTTACTTTATTTACAATTCGGTTAATTAACATCGTGTGTGCACTTCCGTTCTTGTGAAAAATTCCTACTGTGCCACTTTCTCTTGCTTCTGCAATTACTTTAAACGCTCCGGCCTTTAATTCATTCTCCATCATCTTTATCCAACGCGCCGGGTGAATGATCACACCTTCTTCTTTACTTCCTACTTCACTTAAAACCGTGTACTCTTTTGCAAGTCTACTGATGTATTCGCATTTTTTATCATGCTCTAGTTCAATACTACCATCACTTACTTCAGCACAATCTAATCCAAAATCAGAAATGTATTTTAAGTAATCATCAAATTTATTTCTGATCACAAATGCTTCAAACAAGGTGCCGCCAACGTAAACTTTTATGCCTGCGTCTTTATAAAGTTTTATTTTTTCTTTTATGTTTTTCGAAACAATTGAAGTTCCAAATCCAAGCTTCACAAAGTCTACATAATCTGACGAAGAACTTAAAAAATCCTCAGCTTGTCTCATGCTTATTCCTTTGTCCATTACCATTGTTACACCATTTTTACGAGGACTAACGGTACGTTCGGGTAAATGCGATAGGTTAAAATTATAATTTTTTGCCATAGTTATTTTTTAAAAGTGGAGATTAAATTTAATATTTCTTTGTCGTTCTTTAATACCGGTGCATATTCAAAAATCTCGTCATGCTTGGAGTAATCTAATGTTAAAGCTTTTTCTAAATATTCTAAGGATTCTTTTCTGTTTTCTTTGTCCAGTAAAATTACACTCATTCTGTAGTACAATTCTGCGACATCCGGAAAACGTTTTATTCCTTCCATTAAAGTTTCTAGGGCATTAGTAATGTAACTATTTTGATGTAATAGCTTGCTATAATCTAACCATACGTCATAATCCGGGTAATCTAATTCAATTACGCGCTGGTATGCCATAGCTGCTTCCTCCATAAATCCTAATTTCTCCTGAACTTCAGCAAAAACATACCAATATTCAGCATCATTCGGATTTATTTCAATTGCTTTTTTTATGTAATGAACGCCTTCGGTTAATCTGTTTAATGCATCTAATACAACCCCAATTCCTAGCCATGCATCAGAATTTGCAGGATCTAGTTTAACGCATTTATTATAGTTCACTAAAGCTTCTTCAAAGCGATTTAAATTTTCATAGCATTCGCCAATGTAAAAATAAGTAGTTGGTTCACGCTCTTCGTGTTTAAATGTTTCTTTATAAACAAGAATGGCTTCTTCATATCTTTCTAATTGCGCTAATGAATTTGCCTTGTTAAAATAAGCAGAGCTAAAATTTTCATTTATAGCAATTGAATAATCATATGCCTCTATTGCCTTTTCAAATAAGCCCATGCGGCTATAACCGAGGCCCAAATTAAACCAGGCAAAATAACTGTATGGATGCTCATCAATATAGTTTTCGTAAAAAGCAATTGCCTCGCTCGACTTTCCTGTTAGATCAAAACACAAAGAAAGTTCATTTAATGCAACTTCGTTTTTTGGATTTAATTTAATGGCTTTTTTTAAATAGTAAAGTGCGTCTTCAGGTTTATCTTCATTTAAAAATTCTACACCAAGTGCAACATATACTTCATCCTTACTTTCGGCAAGAGGAATTGCTTTTTTAAAGTTCTCTATTGCTTGTTCGCCAAGACCCATTTGACTGTATATGTAGCCACGTGCCATATACAGATCGAAATTATTTTGTTCAATTGCTTCAACTTCGTTTAAAATAGTTAAAGCTTCGTGTGTATAATGTTGACTGGATAAATATTGGGCATTGCGAATTTTAATGATGCTGGAAAAGGGATATCTTTCTAAACCATAATCAATGGCCTTTTTAGCCATATCATAATTTAGCCACTGCAAATAATAATCAATTATTTCCTCAATATCGTCTGCATCAAAAAACTGGGGCTGACCAGAGATCAGCATATCTTCAAAAAGCTTTAAATTCTCCTCGAATTCATTCTCATGTTGCCCGTCTGCATCGTCGTCAAAAGCACTCATACTACAATCTAATAAACAATAAAATTACGAGAATATTTTTAGCAAAAAAGATTGATTATTCCAAAAAAAGGTGTATAAATAATAACCAAAAAGGACAGGGTTACGCCGGTACCTAATCGTTAAAAATTAAACTTAATTCCGGCATTAATTTGACGGAAGCCGCCCGGCATAATACCCGAAGAAAGGCGATGTAAGCGTGAAGCTTTATATACTTCATTTGTAATGTTTTTTCCGGCAATAAAAATATTTAAGCCCTTTAAATAGATGTTCTTATGATTTTCAAACGAATAGGCGATGTTGGCATCAATTGTTTTAAAGGAATTTAAGCTGCCAATGGCACCTTCAGATGTTTCATTTTCAAAGTTGAGATAGTCAGTATATTGTTTTGCAACATAATTTACGTTCGCCCCAAAACTGAATCCTTTGTATATATAAGTAAAGCCCGTGTTTAAAATATAATTTGGCAGGTATGGCAGGGTGTTATTTGCGATATCTGATTCACCAAACGAAAGATCTAAACGTTTTATTTTAGCGAAATCGCTAATTGTAAGTTCTCTGGTAACCATGCTATCTTTTCCTGCAAGACCAGAAAAATAAACATCGTATCCTTCTCTTTCGGAATTTATTTTAGTTATTAACTCGTCCTTTGTGGCATCTGTATGATTAGCTTTTAACAGATCAGAATCTTTTAGTAAACCACTTAACACTTTAGCTCTCATTAACGTTCCTGAAAAATTTAAAATGATATTGTGTTTTTGCGACTTTAAAAATTTATGTAAGTTAAGATTTACTGAACTTTCTAATCCGTTAATGTTTACAGCGCCTAATGATTGAAATGCTTCATTTCTGCCGGCAGAATAATAATTTTTAATGTTATTATTAAAATAGGTTAGTTGTAAATTTATAAGTTGTTTTACTAATTCTCCACGTAATCCAACTTCATAATTAACACTAATTTCGGGTAGGCGATTAATTGGTTTATCAACCGTGGGAGCAGACACAAAGCCATCTTCAACATTTAAAAATGCATTATCTGCAATTGGTGCGGTATATCCTTTATAAATGCCGCCATAAAAATTTAGTTTATTTTCATATTTAGTTAGAATATCGTATCCGATAGATACTCCTGGAATTAAACTTGAATAAACATTTTTTTGACTGCCAAAATATTTAGACCCATCATTTCCGGTCATTTTTGAAATTAATAATTTATCAAATGCATACATCTCAACTAATTCGTAACGTAAAGAGGGTGTAAGCGAAATTCTCTTGATCGAAAATTTATTTTTTAGAAAGCCGGAGTATGCTGCTAATTGAAAAAATTGATCCTTGTCAATAATACCACTTCTGGCAAATCGTGATGAATCATTCTTCATTTCAAAGTTATTAAATGATTCCCAATGGCCTTTTACCGAAGCTTCAAAATTTATTTTAAAATTTTCTGCATCATAATTGTATTTGAGGGATTGTTGAATTCCTGCAACTCTAAATGTTCTGTTTCGCGCTCTGGTAGATTCTTTCTTCGCGCTAATTTTTCCAACTCTTATGTAATCATCATTGCCAAACGTTTGACCATCCAGGTACGAATATCTGCTGTTGTAAATCTCATCTCCTAAATAGGCTTTAGCAGTTGATGCTTTTATTAATACATTTTCCTGTCTCCACCAATCACGCTGAAACTGCGAAACGTAACCCTTGGTAGATAATAAAATATGTTTAGATGCTTTAAAATTATAAATAAGATCAACACCATAACGTTTTGTGTTTAGATCATCTGCATCAAAAGGATTTTGTTTTGGAGAAATTTTATAAGAATAAGGTGTTAGTGCGCTATAACTTGCTTTAGATGTTTCTTGATGGTAATTGAATTTTAAATATATCGACGAATTTGAATTTAATTCAGTGTATATTTTTGCAGTTGTATTAAAAATAGATGATTGGGAATTATCTTGAAACCCTCCAAATTGTTTATTTAAGACCTGTAGTTCGGCGCCAATTTTATCCCAAGTGCCACCGTAGGTAATGTATTGTGAGTGGTAACCATTTTCTCCTGACGTTAAATTAACTCCTAAAGTTGGCTTTAACGAGGGCTTTTTGGTGATGTAATTAATCACACCATACATGGTGTTGCTGCCGTAGGTCAGAATGTCTGCACCCTTCATAATTTCGATCCCATCAATCCTGTCTGATGGGGGATTGTAATAAGCCTCTGGAGCTAAATAAGGCGCCGGTGCAATTGGAGTTCCATCTTCTAGTAATAAAATATTAACTGATCGACGCGGGTAAGAACCTCTAATGCCAACATTTAAGCGATTTGAAATTCCCATGTCGCCTGAAATATTAATACCTGAAACCTTTTTTAAGAGCTCTTCAGTTCCAACGGGCTTGGTGAGTTCAATTTCTTTTGAGGAAATAATAAAATTGGAACCTTGGTATTTGGAAGAATAATTTGAAGGGTTTTCGGAAATAGTAACTTCAGGAATTTGAATTGCATTTTCTTTTAATTTAATATCGGGTACATTTATTATTTCATTCTCCAAAGCAATTGAAATAACAATTTCCTTTTTTTCGTAACCTAAAAATACTACACTTAGCGTGTGATCTCCAATTGGCATATCGTTAAATTGAAACATGCCCTTAGTATCGGTGTTTTTTTTAATGGTACCATTAATTACAACAGCTACGTTTGAAAAACTATTGCCTTCTGTTTCACTTAAAATGCGTCCTTTAATAATTGCCTTTTGGGCAAACGCAGAGGTGGATATAATTAAGATCGAATAAAATAAAAGAAAATGTTTCATGTGCAGTTTTTATAATAGGTACTATTAATCTGCAGCAAATATCTTATTTAGATTAATTCTTAACAATACCTCAAAGATGGTATTTAAAAATGTAGAAAATAAAAAACCCTCTTTAATTTAATAAAGAGGGTTTAAGTTGGAAAATAAAAAAACAAATTTACGCTAGTACTTGTCTTGATATTACAATACGTTGTACTTCACTGGTTCCTTCATAAATTTGAGTGATCTTAGCATCGCGCATTAAACGCTCAACATGGTATTCTTTAACAAAACCATATCCACCATGAATTTGAACAGCCTCAGTAGTTACCCACATAGCCGTTTCGCTTGCAAATACTTTAGCCATAGCACTTTCTTTATCTAACGGTAAGTGTTGGTCTTTTAACCAAGCAGATCTGTAAATTAATAAACGTGCCGCTTCAATTTTAGTAGCCATGTCTGCTAACTTAAATTGAATGATCTGGTGATTGCAAATTTCTTTACCAAATGCTTTACGCTCTTTTGAATAAGCTAATGCTAATTCATATGCGCCACTTGCAATACCCAATGCCTGAGAAGCGATACCGATACGACCTCCGCTTAATGTTTTCATTGCGAATTTAAATCCAAATCCATCTTCGCCAATACGGTTAGCTTTTGGAATTTTAACATCGGTAAACATTAATGAGTGTGTATCGCTTCCGCGAATTCCCATTTTATTTTCTTTTGGCCCTATTTCAAAGCCAGGCATTCCTTTTTCTACAATTAATGCGTTAATGCCACGGTGACCGGCTTCTACGTTTGTTTGTGCAATTACTAAATAAGTAGAGGCAGTACTTCCGTTTGTGATCCAGTTTTTTGTACCGTTCAATAAATAATGGTCGCCCATATCTATTGCAGTTGTTCTTTGTGATGTAGCATCACTTCCAGCTTCCGGCTCTGATAAACAGAATGCGCCAATTTTTTCGCCTTTAGCCAATGGTACTAAATATTTTTGTTTTTGTTCTTCGTTTCCAAAGGTTTCTAAACCCCAGCAAACTAAAGAGTTATTTACACTCATAACAACACTTGCAGAAGCATCTACTTTAGAGATCTCTTCCATTGCTAATACGTAAGATATCGCATCCATGCCACCTCCGCCGTACTTCGGATCAACCATCATTCCCATAAAACCAAGCTCACCCATTTTTTTAATTTGCTCAGCAGGAAATTTTTGATGCTCATCGCGCTCAATTACTCCCGGTTTTAATTCTGTTTGTGCAAACTCGCGAGCTGCTTTTTGGATCATTAAGTGCTCTTCAGATAAATCAAAATGCATTATATTTATGTTTTAAGGTTTATACTATTTTTTGTAACCTTGCAAATATAAAGGTTAAAAGCAATAAAAAAATGAATAGTGAACATTTTTTGACTGTTTTTAAACCCATTTACATACTTTTTAAAAACAAACAATCAAATAAAAAGTTTATATAAATTGTTGGGGAATTTAAATACTAAAATGCGGGTAATAGGGATCATGAGCGGAACCTCGCTCGATGGGCTTGATATTGCTCTTTGCGAGTTTGAAGCCCATGATAAAAGCTATAATTATTCGATCTTAAAGGCAAAAACAATTAATTATTCGCAGCATTGGAAGGAAAAACTGACAAATGTTAAAAACACATCGGCTGAGCAGTATTTTAAATTAAATGCAGAATACGGAAAGTTTATTGCCGAAAAAATAAATGAGTTTTTAAAAGATGTAGTCGAAATTCCTGATGCTATCGCCTCTCACGGACATACCGTTTTTCATCAACCGCAATTTGGATTTAGTTCTCAAATTGGCTGCGGAGCAACAATAGCAGCAAATACAAGCATTACTACAGTTTGTGATTTTAGAAGTCTGGATGTTGCCAACGGCGGCCAAGGTGCGCCCTTGGTGCCAATTGGCGATAAGTTATTATTTGGAAAATACGAGGCCTGTTTAAACATTGGCGGCATTGCCAACATTTCTTTTAATAATAAAAACGGAAAAAGAATTGCATACGATATTTGTGAGGCAAATATGTTACTGAATTATTTGGCCGAAAAAACCGGACAAGATTACGATAAAGGCGGTGAATTAGCTAAAGCAGGAAATGTAAATGTTGATCTTTTAAATAAATTAAATTCACAAAGTTATTATTTGCAAACAGGTGCAAGATCAATAGGGAGAGAGTGGTTTGAGCAAAATATTTTATCACTGATAGAAAAAAGCGAAATTGTAATAAATGATTTGTTGGCAACTTCAACCGAACATGTTGCCCAAATAATTGCCAACGATCTTTCTGATAAAAAAAATGTTTTGGTCACAGGCGGTGGTGCTTTTAATTCTTTTTTAATGGAACGAATAAAGGCAAAAACTACCTGCGAAATTATTATTCCCGATGCTGAAACAATAAATTTTAAAGAAGCTTTAATTTTTGCTTTTTTAGGATACTTAAGACTGAATGAAAAAATAAACACGCTGAGTTCTGTAACCGGCGCTAAATCTGATAGTGTAGGAGGGGCAGTTTATTATACAGTCAATAGTCGTTAGTTGGCAGTCTATAGTCATGCGTCTTGAATCTTGTGTCCAATTTTGATTTACAATTTTAATTCCTCTGTTGGATCCCAATACAATTTTTTAAAATCAACCACTTTATCATTTTCTACTTTAACTTTTTCTTTGGCTAATAATTCCTGCATCTCATATGGGGTTGCAAAATGATGTTTGCCGGTTAATAAACCATTTCTGTTTACAACCCTATGTGCCGGCACTTTTGGTTTTACATTGTGTGCGCCATTCATGGCATAACCTACCACTCTTGAAGATGACTTTGCTCCCAAATAAGCAGCAATGGCGCCATAGCTGGTTACTCTGCCTTTAGGGATCAAACGCACCACTTGATAAACCATTTGAAAAAAGTCCTTCTCTGCCATAATTTTAAAACTACTATTTTTGGATTACTAAAACAACAAAAAAAGTTATCTTTGCAGTCTTATGGAAAAACGTGTTAGAGTTAGATTTGCGCCCAGCCCAACAGGAGGCTTGCACATGGGTGGTGTTCGTACCGCTTTGTTTAATTATTTGTTTGCAAAAAAACATGGTGGCGATTTTATTTTACGTATTGAAGATACCGACCAAACTCGCTTTGTAGAAGGCGCTGAAGAATATATT
>JALHPG010000053.1:0-21175 GCA_022842625.1 Bacteroidia bacterium
TGAAGAAGAAAGAGAACTAAGTGTGTGTTGGTTGTAGATGTTAGTGCCAGTGGCGCATTCGGAACTAATAAACAATTAAAACAAGATCTTATAACTGAACTATGTGCTGTGGTTGCCTTTTCTGCATCACAAAATAACGATAAAATTGGTGTGATATTTTTTAGCGATAAGATCGAAAAATTTATTCCGCCTAAAAAAGGTAAATCACACGTATTAAGAATTATCAGAGATCTTATTGAGTTTAAGCCTGAAAACAAAAAAACAAATTTAGAGTTAGCTCTAAAATATTTAACCAATGTTATTAAGAAAAAAAGTATCGTGTTTTTGATCAGCGATTTTTTTGTTGATCAGAATTACAGAGATGCTTTAAAGATCGCCAATAAAAAGCATGACCTCGTTGCCCTGCGAATTATTGATACAAAGGAAACAGAATTGCCTAATGTGGGTTTGGTGAAATTAAAGGATAACGAAACCGGAAAATTAATGTGGGTTGATACAAGCGATAAAACGTTTAGAAAACAATTTGCAGTTAATCATTTAAAATTTGAAGCCGATCTAAAAGAGAATTTTAATAGAAGTGGGATCGATGCTACAAATATTTTTACGCATGAAAATTACGTAAAACCATTAATGAATTTATTTAAAAACAGATAGTAAAGTCTCTCTGAGTGGAGTCGAAGGGTAACTAAATTGAACGAAAATAATTTGAGAAATTTAAAATACATATTACTAATTGCGATAGTGTTTTTTTGTGCCAATAATTTCTTTGGACAAATTCGTGTAAGCGCTGTTTTAGATTCTGCTAAGATCAGAATTGGAGAACAAGTTAAATTAGATATCTATGTTAATTATGATGTCTCACAACAAGATCTTAAAATACAGTGGCCGTCTATTGGCGACACTATCACCGGCAAAGTAGAAGTTGTTTCTATAGCCCAGATCGATACAACCATTCCTGATAAAGCAAATCCTAGTATCTTTCAACAGCACCAGCAAATTATTGTAAGCGCATATGATAGCGGTTATTTTGCGATCCCGGGTTTTAAATTTATTGTTAATGACGATACAACACGTCCGTTTTTTACAGAGACTCTTTTGTTAGAAGTTCATACCGTTCCAACCGATACAAGTGCAACAAAAACAAAAGATATAAAACCGCCTTTTGAGGAAAAATTTAACTGGAAGTGGTATCTGGATTATATCTATTGGGGAATTGGTTTACTTGTTTTTATATTGATAATAATACTTGTAACAGTTTATTTTACTAAACGAAATAAACAAGTTGTACTTGAGCCTGAAAAACCAAAGATACCTGCGCATATAACAGCTTTAGCTTCACTCGAAAAAATTAAAGCGGAACAGGTTTGGAAAGATGGCAATGTAAAGGAATATTATTCATCAATCTCTGACGCCTTACGTTTGTATATTGAAGAACGCTTTAATGTAAATGCTTTAGAAAGTACTACAGATGAGATCATGAAAGCCTTCCGCACCCAAGTGGTAGATAAACAAAGTAAGGAGAAATTGGAACAGGCTTTAACCTTAAGTGACTTGGTTAAGTTTGCAAAATTAACACCTATTGAAGACGAGCATAAGTTTACTTTACAAAATGCTTTTGATTTTGTAAATGGAACAAAGCGTGAAGAAGTGATGACGATACCTGAACCTCAAACAAATACTTCCTCAAATTCGTGATAAATTATTTTAACGACATACAGTTTGCCGAGAAGCATTGGTTTTGGTTGATGGGAATTTTACCATTGATGGTGATTTGGTATTTACTACGTTTAAAAAAACACGAAGGAGAACTTAATTACTCTTCGTTTACGTTATTTAAAAACATTAAGTCTTCGGGCAAAGCAAAATTCAGACATTCGTTATTTGTTTTACGCTTAGGCGCTTTTGCATTAATTATAGCTGCATTGGCCAGGCCTCAGTCACGCAGTAGTTGGAAGAACAGTAAAACAGAAGGTATTGATATTGTAATAAGTTTAGACGTTTCTTTATCGATGCTTGCAAAAGATTTTAAGCCTAACCGTATGGATGTGGCTAAAGATGTTATTTTAGATTTTATAGATGCCAGACCAAATGACAGAATTGGTTTGGTGATTTTTGGAGGAGAAGCTTTTACTCAGTGTCCTTTAACTAGCGATCATAAAGTTTTAAAAAATATGTTTCCGCAAGTAAAGGCTGGTTCTTTAGATCAGGGAACAGCAATTGGTTTAGGTTTGGCTAATGCGGTTGCACGTATAAAAGAAAGTAAAGCAAAAAGTAAAGTGATCATTTTTGTAAGTGATGGTGTAAATAATGTTGGCGAGATAGCTCCACTCACTGCAGGAGAATTGGCCAAAACTTATGGCGTGCGTGTGTATTGTATTGGTGTTGGATCAAAAGGAAAAGCTTTACAGCCTGTTGCAATTTATGCTCAAGGTGAATATGAGTATGATTATGTTGATGTGGATATTGACGAAAAAACTATGACAGAAATTTCTGAAATGACTGGTGGGCAATATTTTAGAGCTACCAATAAAGAAAGTCTTGTTAGTATTTATAAGGAAATTGATAAGATGGAAAAAACCATCGTGAGCGAAAAGAGTTTTACAAATAAAGCCGAACACTTTTTACCACTGGCTTTAGCTGCAGCCATTTTATTATTATTAGAGTTTTTATTACGTTTTACAGTTTTTAGATCAATACCATAAATGTTTAAGTTCGAACATACCATTTATTTTTATGCTTTTTCAGCACTTCCGGTAATGATGATCTTGGTGGTATGGTATTTTATTTCGCGCAAACAAAAATTAAAGAAATTAGGCGATGCAAATTTAATTTCTCAACTACTTCCTTATTCAAGTAAACGAAAACGTATCATTAAAGTGATCTTATTCCTATTAGGATTTAGCAGTTTAATTATTGCTTTGTGTAACCTTCAAACAGGCAGTAAATTAACCGAAGTTAAACGCGAAGGTGCTGATATCATTGTTTGTATAGATGTTAGTAATAGTATGTTAGCGCAAGATCTTAGTCCCGATAGATTAACGCGCGCAAAATACGCTCTCGAAAAAATGATCGATGGTTTAGAAGGAGATCGTTTAGGTTTAGTGATATTTGCCGGTGAGGCGTATGTTCAATTACCAATAACAACAGATTACAGCGCAGCCAAATTGTTTTTATCATCTATTGGTCCGGGTATGGTTCCCGTGCAAGGAACAAATGTATCGGATGCTATTAAAAAAGCATCAGAGTCATTTAGTAACGACGAAGGAAAGAACAGAGCTATTATTTTAATTACGGATGGCGAGAATCATGATTCGGAGGCCATTCAAGCGGCAGAGGAAGCCGGAAAAAATGGTATCATGATAAATACCATTGGTATAGGTTCTGAAAATGGTGTGCCAATTCCTTTAATTGAAAATGGTGTAGTAAAAGGTTACAGAAAAGATAAACAAGGACAAACAGTTATCACTAAATTAAATACCAACCTGTTAAAAACGATCGCTTCAAAAGCAAATGGAGTATTTGTTCAGGCAAGTCAGGCAGATATCGGTCTCGGAGCTGTTCTTGATAAAATTGGTGAATTAGATAAAGCGCAATTAGAAAATAAAATGTATACAGATTATGAAGATCAGTTTCAATGGTTTTTAGGTTTATCACTTGTATTATTTTTTATTGAGTTTTTAATCAGTGAGCGTGTAAGTGAGTGGTTTAAAAAAATTAATTTATTTGGAAATGCAGTTAAGTAAATTTAAATATCTCATAATTATCATTTTGTTTAGTGCAACAAGTTTTGTTTTTGCTCAAAAAGATGCTATGAATATTTATGATGGTAATAAAATGTATTACGGCGGCAAAACTTTGGAATCAACTAATCTTTATAGAGAAGCATTAAAAATAAACCCCAACAATCAAAAAGCGCATTTTAATTTAGGGAATTCCTTATATAAAAATGCATTAGAAATTAAGGCAAGTAAACAAAATTTAATTCAAGGCGGAAAGAAGATCACCTCAGATTCTTTGGCTAATTTGGTTTTTGACGAAGCCGCTGGAAGTTTTGCCCAAGTAGCTAATTCTATATCAAATAAAGACACACTTCACCAGGCTTGGCACAACATTGGTAATTGTTATCTTCAGAAAAAAGATTATCAGCAGGCTTTTGATGCGTATAAAAAATCCATGAAGTATGATCCTAAAGATGAAGAAACGCGATACAACATGGCTTATGCATTAAAAAATATTCCGAAAGATAAAAAAGGCGGCGGTGGTTCAAGCAACCAAAAAGAAGAAGATAAAAAGGATAAAAATAAAAATTCGGCTCCGCAACAAAATCAAATGAATAAAGAGCAAGCCGAACAATTATTAAAAGCATTAATGAACCAAGAAAAGAAATTACAGGATAAGCGTAAACAAAAACAAGAAGATGCAGGAAAAACTTCTGTAGATAAGGATTGGTAATTTAGAATAAAAGAAAACTATAATAATGGCAATGAATAAAAATAAAAATTTTTGGATACTAATGATAGTGTCTTGTTTTTTTGTTTTTGCAGCAAGAGCACAAAGTTTTTATTCGCAGGTTAGTTCCAAAAAAGTTCAGGTGGGTGTTGCATTTGAGTATGCAGTTGTTATTACGGTAAACGCATCTAATTATATTCCGCCAAGCTTTAAAGAGTTTGATGTGGTTAGTGGTCCTAATCAAAGTAACAGTGTTCAGTACACAAATGGGGTAATGACCCAACAGATCGTCATCAGTTACGGATTGGTTCCTAAAAAAGAAGGTAAGGTTACCATAGGGGCTGCTAGTATAATGGCAGGCGGACAAAAGTTAGAATGCGCGCCAATTGTATTAGAAGTTGTTAAAGGTGCCACTTCCGGACAGCCTTCGGGAAATCAAACCGAAGATCCTAAATTTAACAGTAAAGTAAGTGGTGGTGATGTTTTTATAAGAACAGGGATCAGTAAAAATAAATGTTACGTAGGCGAGCAAGTAACTATTACTCAAAAAATTTATTCGCGTTTACAAATGATCGGTTTTCAAAAATTCGCACAACCCACTTATGATGGTTTTTATGCGCAAGCCCAAGAATCGGTTAGTAAAGGTCAGGCAGCGGTTGAGAATTTAGATGGGGTTAATTATTATACCTATGAATTATTTCGTAGTTCTGCTATCGCAAACAAATCGGGTAAAATAAGTTTGAATGTTGTTGAAGGCGATGTTATCGTTAGAAAACAAACTAACGCTAAGCCAAAAAATATATTTGAGCAGTTTTTTGGAGCGGCTGGTTACGAAGATGTTCCTGTGACAGTAAAAAGTAAACCAATAGTAATTGATGTTTTACCGGTGCCGGAAGACGGCAAGCCGGCAGGCTATTTTGGAGCTGTAGGCGATTTTTCTTATAAAGTTTTGGCTACACGCAATGAGCTAAAAGCAAATGATGCTTTCAACTTAAAAATGACAATTTCAGGAAAAGGAAATTTAAAGTTGATAGATGCTCCAAAATTAAATTTGCCCGAGAGTTTTGAATCCTATGATCCAAAAATTTCAGAATCAGGAAATTCTAAAACGTTTGATTTTTTGATCATTCCAAGAAGTGAAGGCGAATATAAATTGGAGAATTTAGATTTTTCTTATTTTAGTTTAGATTCAAAAAAGTATATCACTATTCCCGCATCAGAAATTAAAATTACCGTATTGCCCGGAGATCCAAATAGCAAAGGTGCGCAAGTATATTCACAACAAACCCAGATTAAAGAAACCGAAAATGATATCCGTTATATAAAGAAGGGAGATTTTGCTTTAGTAAAATCGGATACTGAGTTCTTTAATTCATTTACGCATATTTTGTTGTTGATCTTGCCTGTTCTTGCTTTGGGTTTAGGATTGTTTTTTAGAAGGAATTATATTAAAAATAATAGCAATATGGTCTTGGTTAAAGAGCGTAAGGCTGCTAAACTCGCAAAAAAGCAATTAGTAAATGCAGAGAAGCTAATGCAACAAAATAAAAAGGATGAATTTTATACTGAAATTTTAATGGCGTTGAATAGTTATTTGGGTAATAAGTTAAATATTCCTGTTGCAGATCTATCTCGCGAAAAAATTACAACCGTATTAAAGCAAAAAAATATTGATGAGCAAAGCACTACTAAATTAGTTTCAACGCTAGAAACCAGCGAATACGCGAAGTATGCACCGGGCGCAGTAAGTGGCGACTTGCAGCAGGTTTATAAAAACACAGTTGACTTAATTGCAGATCTTGAAGAACAATTAAATAAAAAAGTATTACCGAGTTAAAATGAAAAATAATAAGTGGATAGTGATCTTATTGGTTAGTCTTTTTTCTTTTTCAACAAAAGGATTTGGTAACGAGTTATTGCAAAAAGCCGAAAAAGCTTATGATTCTAAAAATTATAAGGAAGCAATTACTAATTACGAAAAATTGGTAAGCGATGGGTATAAATCTTATCAATTGTATTTTAATTTAGGAAATTCCTACTATAGAAATAGTGAATTAGGAAAAGCAATTTATTATTATGAACTGGCCCGAAAAGTAAATCCAAATGATGAAGACATCAGAATTAATTTAGGAATTGCATCTTCAAAAACAATAGATAAAATAGATTCGAAAGAAAACTTTTTTATTAGTGCCGTTAAAACAAATCTTCTTTCATCCTTTACTACGAATACATGGGCATGGTTTACTATTGCCTCTTTGATTGCGGCTTGTTTGTTGTTTTTTATCTTTGTTAATTCTACATCTATTCCTGTTAAACGAATTTCGTTTTTAGTGAGCTGCATATTAATTATTACATTTTGTTCTACCTATTTTTTAGGATACTCTGCTTTAAACGCTAAGGTTGAAAATAAATTTGCGATCATAACAGGTAAAGAAGTTAAGATCATGAACGAGCCAACACCAACCGCTAAATCAAAATTCAGTTTACACGAAGGAACAAAAATTCGTGTGGTTGAAAACAACGGCACCTGGTTATTGATCAAATTAGATAATGGAAATGAAGGCTGGCTTAAGGTTGGCGATGTTGGAATTATTTAATTTTTCCTTATAAAACTCCCTAATACTTTTAAGTAGTTAGTAAAGCCCATTTTTGCAGGTACTTCGCCGTGGTCTGCGCCATCAACCAAATATTTTTCCTTATAAATTCCGCTGTAATTATTATAAACTACTTGCCCGTGAGTTTTATAATTTAAAAAATTATCGTTGTTGCCGTGTATCCATAAAAATGGTTGATCTACTTTTTTTATTTCTTCGGCGTTATCAATTTTAAGATCGGTAAAATAATCGGCAGGCATATTTAATTGCGACGCATCTTGAACCATTATTGCGGCACTGCCAAAAGGTGCTTCTAAAATTAATTTTGCAGGCGTTAATGATCTTGGATTACCGGTTAGCTCTGTGGCAGAGGATGAGCCCAAACTAAAGCCGTAAATAATTAAACGATCATTGGTTAAACCTTTTCCTTTTAACCATTTCATGCAAGCGTCCACGTCTGCATACATACCGTTCTCAGTTGGCTTGCCTTCGCTTAATCCAAAGCCTCTGTAATCCATCATTAAAACACCATAGTGGTTTTTGCCATTAGTGTGCGCTAATAATTTTGCGCGTTGCCAATAAAAATCCATGTGCCATTTATTACCATGGCAATAAAGTATTACCGTGTCTGTATTTATTTTTGTGGCATCGCCAATATATAAGGCTTTAATAGTTGTTGAATTTGATTCGCCGTCGGCTTGAGACTGTAAAGAAAAAAGAGTGATCAAATTGGAAGGGACGTTATACGAGGCATCTAAAACAAAATCTTGTACGCCGGTATAATTATCTAATTGATATTCTTTTATTGTGTTATCGTTGTTATATAAATTGCTGTCTAGCTTTAAACACGAAGAAATAAACAAAGAAAATAATATTAGAATAATAGACCTCATTTTAAAATTTTCTAATTATTGAATAATAAAAACCTAAAGCGCCTTTATCTGAAATTCCAATATATTCAGCTACTCCCGGTCTGTTAGGAATCCCAATCCCTAAATAACTTAACTCAAATTGATGGTGCCATTTTTGTTTTACGATGGTATACCCAACATGTAAATTTGGTATAGCGTGCCGCTCTTGTTTTTGTTCATGTGCTTTATATTTCGAGAATTCAAACCAAGAGTTAACTCCTGCATATAAATAAGAAGGTTTTTCTTTAAAATGAAAATAAGTATTTATGTCGGCCGATGGCCAAATACGAAAACCTGTTTGATTTCTGACGTTATAAGCAACTTGAATGGCAGGAGATGCGGAAATGCCAAATTTATTTTCTTTCTCAAACAATTTTATGGTTGCGCCAATATCGCTTTGTAAATTACCAAATAATAAACTGGTAGTATGCAAACTTCCAAAGCCGGTAATATTATCGGTTATTCCATAACCATAGGCTAATGTTGTAAATGGAATAGGGATGGGTGCTCCGGCAAATTTAATGATCGGTCCGCCAAACGTGAACGAAGCAGCTTGTTGTTTTTTTGCCAACGGTTTTACAAATCGCGAAGGTGCGCAGTTTTGAAAAAAATAAGCGAATAGAATAATGAATAAAAATTTTATTACTGAATTCATTTTAAAAAATATGTTTTTCGGCATGGTATGACGAACGAACAAGCGGACCACTTTCTACAAATTTAAATCCTTTGTTTAAAGCGTAATCTTTATATTTTTTAAAATCATCAGGATGAACAAAGCGTGCAACCGGTAAATGTTTTGGAGTTGGTTGTAAATATTGTCCAATGGTAACAACGTCGCACTTTACGTTTGCAAGGTCATCAATGGTTTCAAAAACTTCTTCGTCTGTTTCGCCTAAACCAACCATGATGCCACTTTTTGTTTTAACACCAGCCTCATCTAAACGTTTTAATACTTCCATGCTTCTGTCGTATTTAGCTTGAATACGCACTTGCGCAGTTAAACGCCTAACGGTTTCAATGTTATGCGAAACAATGTCCGGTTGAACATCTATGATACGTTGCAGATTTTCCCATTTGCCGGCAAAATCAGGAATTAAACATTCAAATTTAGTTTCAGGACTTATCGATCTAATTTCTTTTATTGTTTCTGCCCAAATAATGGAACCGCCGTCTTTAAGGTCATCTCTATCAACACTGGTAATTACACAATGTTTAACGCCCATTAATTTAACAGAATCGGCAATACGTTTTGGTTCATCCCAATCTGCCGGTTTAGGTTTACCTGTAGCTACTGCACAAAAGCCGCAACTGCGCGTACAGATGTTTCCTAATATCATGAATGTTGCAGTGCCTGCGCCCCAGCATTCACCCATATTAGGGCAGTTTCCACTTTCGCAAATAGTGTGTAATTTATGTTTGCTTACAATGCCGCGAACTTTAACGTATTCTTCTCCGGTAGGTAATTTTACGCGTAACCAATCGGGTTTTTTTATTTTTTGAATTTCTTGAGTGGGTTCCATTTTAATACCATTTTGATCCAAAAACAAAACCTACATGAAATGTCACGATTAAGTTTTCTTTTGGGTTTCTTGCCATAATAGGTAAAGCTTTTGGGAAATAATCTAAAGAAATCCCTGTTTCAATGGCTCTAATTAGATTTGTATAAGGAGCATATTCAAAACTTAAATTAAATTTTGCACTTGCACCGGGGTATATTTTTGTTTCTGCCAATCCATCTGAAAACGAACCTCGGCCTACAACACTATCTTGAGTAAAACTTTCTGAATCAAATTTAACAACATCGGGGCTAATTTGACCACCGGTATTATTCTGCGCTCGATATACTTGCACGTAATAAGGTTTTGCAAATGCTAATGTTGGCCCGATAGAATAACTATATCTAACTTCAACGGCCTTGTTATCTGCTTTAGCGTAAAGAACATTTTGCATGCCTACAGCACCTCTTATTAAAAAAACCTGATTTATTTTTCCGTAAATAAAACGCTTTTTATCTACCGCCGAGCCACTAATTTTTACTTCTTTTGGATGTTTTAATGATTGAAAATCTATTTCGTAGTAAGACCTTGTTTTAGCTGTAATATGTTTACCTCGGCGATATAAAAACCCAAAGCCTCTTGTGTTAGCGTATATTTTGCCCGATTGATCGTTTCTATACAAGACGTTTAATGTGGTTCCGCCATCCATGTTTAATGCATTGGCAGGATTGTCTTGCGCTTTTAAGACATCAAAAGAAATGATGCAAAAAATGAGTATAAAAACTGTTTTAAACATTGTAACAAATTTAAAGAATTACAAGGTATTATCCTATTTTTGTATAAACAATGATTATGGTAACAAGTTTAGTTAAATATTTAGGAGAATTAAGGACAGAAGCCACCCATCTTCAATCAGGAACGGTAATTAATACCGATGCTCCAAAAGATAATCATGGTAAAGGCGAGGCTTTTTCGCCTACCGACCTTACGGCTACAAGCCTTGCAAGTTGTATGATCTCTATTATGGGGATTGTTGCCTTGAAAGAAGGAGTTACCCCTGTAGACGGAGCAACAGCTGAAGTTACCAAGGTGATGTATGCAGAACCTAGGCGAATAGGAGAGATCCATGTGAAGATAACCTTCCCTAAAAAAGATTATACCGATAAGGAAAAACGCATGTACGAAAATGCGGCCTATACCTGCCCGGTAGCTAAAAGTTTACATCCGGATATAAAACAGATCATAGAATTTGTATGGTAATTTTTAACTTATTTTCACGTTAATAGGTTATCGAATATGTTTAAAAATATCATACACAGTTTATTTACCAAAGGACTGGTTGCGGTTATAAATTTTTTTATTCTGATAATTTCATCTCGTTATTTGGGAGTTAGTTCTAGAGGTGAGATCAGCATTTTTATTTTAAATATTGCTATCATACAAATTGTAAATGAAATTTACACCGGTTATAGTTTAGTTTATTTTATTCCGAAATTCGACCTCAAGAAAATTTATGTTTTAGGCTTGATATATACTTTGATCTTTGCCTCCTTAAGTAATATAATTGTGGTTGTTTTAGATAAACATGTGCCGGGTTATGGCTGGATGGGGTATATTGTTTCTTTATTAATTATCATAAATACCTTTAATTGCGTTTTAATTTTAGGGAAAGAAAAAGTTAAGATCTATAATTTATTGAATTTATTACAACCCTTAGTATTATTGATCGGTTTGGGATTTTCATTGTTGATCTTAAAAGAATTTACTTTCAGTGCTTATATTTTTCCTTTATTAGTTTCTTTCGTTATAGCATTTGTGTTTTCAACCAGCGTTGTTTTAAGGTTTGATTTTAACGAATCAAAAGGGAAAATATTTGATCTAAAACCGATCATCATCAACGGATTAATTTGTCAGGCTGCTGTTTTAATGCATATATTTTGTAACCGATATAGTTATTATTTGTTACCGAGTTCGGCTAAAGTTGGTTTGTATTCATCAGCCTCATCGTTAATTGAATCTGTATTAATTATTTCAAATGGTATCTCTCCTGTTTTACTAGCAAGAGTTGCGAATACAGGAAATACGATAAAGTCTTCGGAAATGACTTTAAGTTTAAGTAAAGCAAGTTTATTATTTAGTTTAGTGGCTGTACTGGTTATTTTTTTATTGCCTGAAGATGTTTTTATTTTTTTACTTGGTGAAGGATATGTTGGTATTAAACATTTAATGATGCTTTATTCACCGGGTATTTTAATGGTTAGTTTTTTTGGGATAATTAGCAACTATTTTTCTGCGCTCGGAAAACTAAAATTGACGCTTATCTGTAACAGTTTTGGATTTTTAATTTCATTGATCTTTGCACCGATATTAATTAAGAAGTATGATATAGAAGGAGCCGCATACACCGTTAATTTGGCTTATTTGGCCGTTGCAATAGCTATTGGTGTAGCATTTTTCTTAACCAATAACATGAAATTAAAACGACTGCTAAGTTTTAAAAACGATATTAAAAATATTAAAGAGCTGGTGGCGTCAAAGAGTTGATCATTTGTATATCAATTTCATCATTTCTTCATCCTTACGATAAATATCAATAAACAGGTTAAACTTAATATCCTCAGTTTGTGGATTTTTTTTCGGTCTGCCTTTTTTATCCTTCATTATTTCAACATTTGCAGTGTAGTATCTTACATAAATTGGTAAGGGTTTACGAAGATTAATTTGTTTTTGAACAGGTCTTGCAAAGTAGGCATTAAGGGTATCATAAGGTAATTTTAAAGTATCGTCTCTAATTAAAAACCTTGCCATTTCTACATACTTTTCAAGGCGCATACAGCCGTGACTTTGGTAACGGTAAAAGGTTTTAAAATAGCGTTTACTGTTGGTGTCGTGCAAATAAACACCATATTTATTATTAAAGTTGAATTTACAAATACCTAAACTGTTTTCATCACCTATGCGTTGTCTGAATTTAACCGGTAAGTAATCTTTCGAAAACTTCTTCCAATTTAATTTTCCAAGATTTTTTACCACTTCCCCTTTCCAATTAATTACTTCAAAATTATGTTTGTGTAAATAATTTGTATCGCGTTGAACCATAGGTAAAATTTCTTTCCATGCAATTGTATAGGGTACACTCCAATATGGATAAATAAGCATATAGTTTATTTTACTTTTTAATGTAGGTGTTGGTGTTTCAGGTTTACCAACAACAATTTTACTATTTAATACCAGTGTATCTAGTTTTTGCTTTTTATCCCATTCGTAAACATTTATTTCGGCAGAAGGAATGTTAACAATAGCATATCGTTCGGGGTATTTTGAGGGCTCCCAGCGCCAGCGTTCAAGCGCCATTTCCATTTGGCGAATGGTTTGTTCCTTAGATAAGGAAAGTGTTTGACGGGTTAATTTTCCAAGTTTTCCATCAGGTTCAAGATTAAATTTTTTCTGATAAGATTTTATGGCACTCGCTAATTTTAAACTGTCGTTTAATTTTAATGAGTCATTATAGTCGCCGGTATTAATTAATTTTTGTTTTAGATTTTCCTTAAAAACCAATGTATCAGTAATGTTTTTAAAAGAGATGGTATCCCAATTTAGTTTTTCATTTTCAGCAATGTAATTTTGAATGGCATGTTTTAAAAAGTGATAGCCGGGATGTTTTGGTTCTAATGAATCAAATGCTAATTGGAAGTTTTTTTGTTGTAAACCCATTTTTAAAATAGCCACCCAATTAGTATCTAATTTTTTCGGGTTCCATTCAAGCATAATACTATCAGCGTTAAAGCGCCCTTTGTTTAAATGTGCACCAAACTTTAAATAAGCATCAGTAAATAAAACTTCGGCTTCTGCAATTGCAGTTGCATCAAAATAATCATCTTTTTTATTGTAAAATTGTGAGCACAGATTCTCAATTACCGTGTAGTGATAATCATTCGGATATAAACCATATTGTCTTGCGTTCTTTAGGGTATATAATAGTGAATCACCAATTGCACTTAATTTTCCTTTGTCAGAAAAAATCAGTTGTTGTTTGTTTATTAGTTTATCAAAGAATTTAAAAGTGTATAAAGTGTCTTTTTTAAGCGGTAACAAGGAGTCGCCAATAGCATTCTTGTATATCTCATCAAGTATCTTTAAGGTTTCCTCATTTACATTTTGAGGTTGCTTAACTTCAACTTTTTGTATGGTTTCGTTTGTAGTGTTTTTACAAGCAATAAAACCAACCAGGAAAAATAGTATGTGTATTTTTTTCAATAGTTAAAGGTATAAAAAAATGACTTGTTTAAAATTTAATTATAGTCAACAAAATGTTATTTCATAAACCTATACTTGAATACTCCAAAAAGTTTTCTCGGTTAATTTTAAAATAATATCTTTGATGAAATTCTTATTTAAGTGTAATGCCGGTCAAAATTCTTGATTTTCCTAAAATAGTAGACCCAAGAGGTAGTTTGACTTTTCTGCAAAACCCACAATTTATACCATTCGAAATTCAACGTGTTTTTTGGTTATTAAATGAGGCTGAAAATAAAAATAGTGTTGGCTATGCATGCGAACAGGCACAATTTGTAATTATTGCTTTAAACGGGAGCTTTGATGTTGTAATAACCGATGTTGATGGTAGCGCCCAAAAGTATTCTTTAACCCAGTCGCATCAAGGGTTATATGTTCCGGCATTAACTTGGATGCAAATCGAAAATTGTTCTGCAGATGCTATTGGTTTGTATTTATCCAGTGAACAATATAATTCAGATAATTACATTACAGATTTTGAATCTTTTAAAAAGGCAACCGCTTAATGAGTGTAAAAGCAACCATACACGATTGCAGAATGATCGATCTGCCCAAGGTTACAGATGTTGTTGGCTCTGCAATTGCCATAAATAACACTACCGAAATTCCTTTTCCAATAAAACGTGTTTTTTATTTATATGATATTTCTTCTGCCGAGTCGCGAGGCGCGCATGCACATAAAACCTGCCAACAGTTTTTAATTGCCGTTAAAGGTTCGTTTGAGGTTGTTTTAGATGATGGAAAAGAAAAGTCAACTGTTCTTTTGGATGATCCACAAAAAGGTTTGTTTATTGAGGCAGGCATTTGGGATTCTCAGATAAATTTTTCTGCCGGAGCAATTTGCCTGGTAATTGCCTCCAGAACCTATTTAGAGGCCGATTATATACGAAATTACAACGATTTCCTGAGCTATAAGTCTTTCGTTTAGGCCTTTTTTACCACACCATTCTCGACAATTACAAGTCAAAAAAGCCCTGGTTTTTCATCTCATTTTCCTAAAATTCCTTTTGAGAGTAGTTTTTAGGCTTTTATATTGAAATTAAAAGCCTTTTTCGCATAAAAAATCGAAAAAAATATGGCATATTTACTGCCTATTTTGAAGTAAATATGATCAAAAATAAAAATATTAATCCCCCCGTTTCAGGAACACCAATTTCGCAAATTGATTTTTTTGAAAAAATGGGTAATAAAGGCGTTTTTTTAGCGCTTGGCCTAATTCTATTAGTTGCCTTTTTTGTGTTTAAAGATTTTATTTTATTAAATAAATTATATCTATTTCAAGATATTGGAAGTGATACAGTAAATGGTGCTTGGCCGTTCTTTTACAACTTTGCAAATTATTTTCATAAAGATGGTTTGCCTACCTGGTCGTTTGAAGAAGGTATGGGGCAAAACATTGTTGGTGGATTTTTAAGGGATCCTTTTATGATCATTGGATATTTAGCCGGTCCGGGGTCAATGCCTAAAATTTATGTGTTTATTGAATTATTAAAAATCATTTCGGGAGGAGTTGTTTTTTATTTGTTTTTAAAACAATTAAAGGTTTCTAATTTTTCGGCAACCGTAGGTGCTTTATTGTTTTCGTTTAGCGGTTTTATGATCATTGGCTCTTGCTGGTATGTTTTTACTTACGAGGGTTTCACACTAGCAATGGCACTTTTAGGTTTTGAGTTGTATTATCAAAAAAATAAGTGGTTGGTGTTTGTTCTTTCAATCGCGTTAATAGGCATATCAATGCCTTTTAACTTATATGTGGTTGGTCTTTTTTTATTGTTTTATATTCTTTTCAGATTAGGTCAAGCAGGTCAATTAACCTTTAAATCATTTATGCAATTAATTGTAAGGCTGATGGTTTTTGGTTTAATTGGATTATTGATCAGCGCACCTTTCCTGCTCGAATCAGCACTTCAGTTGGTTGAGAGTCCTCGTGGTAGCGGAACGAGTTCATATACGGATATTCTTTCTTCAAAACCAATGTTTGATCTAATTGATAAAGGCCAGTTCGGAACATTCATTACACGATTGTTTAGCAGCGATTACATTGGAAGCGGAAGTGATTTTAAAGGCTGGCAGAATTTTTTAGAAGCGCCTGTTTCTTATTGTGGAATTATTAGTTTAGTTCTAATGCCTCAAATATTCAGCTCTATTTCTAAAACCGCCAGAAGATGGTATATATTTTGGTTATTGATCTGGTTAATACCTACCTTATTTCCATTTTTCCGTTATGCCTTTTGGTTATTTTCTGGCGATTATTACCGTATTTTTTCTTTCTGTTTATCCTTAGTTTTTATTGTTTACGGAGTTTTTGCTCTTGATCATATTTTAAAAACAAAAAAAATAAACCTCATTACCTTAGGCACAACAGTTTTATTCAGCATCTTTTTATTGAGTTATAATTATTTTAAAGGCACGCAAGCGCATGTAGACGGAACCATTTCATTGTTTGTTAAAGCATCGTTAGTGATTTATGCGGTACTATTGTTTTTTATTACCAAAAAGGCCGACAATACAGCCTTAAAATACTCTCTGCTTGGTTTTATTTGCATTGAGTTAATTTATTTATCTAGCTTTTCGGTAAACAGGAGAGATGCTATTTACACACGCGAATTATCAGAAAAAGTTGCTTACAATGATTATTCTGTTGAAGCAGTAGATTATATTAAGAAGAACGAAAAAGGATTTTACAGAATTGATAAAAATTATTTTTCATCAGGTGCTATTCACGGAAGTTTAAATGACAATAAGATCCATGACTATTACGGAACCTCATCTTACAGCTCTTTTGCTAATAATAACTTTATTAATTTTTTAAGAGAATACGGGGTTATCAGTAAACAAAATGAGTACGAAAGCAGATGGGCACCAGGTTTAATTAACCGACCAATTTTACAATCTCTAAACAACGTAAAATATATTATGGCAAAAGGTTATACAAATCCTGTTTGGCATAATACACACGATTCGGTTGCTAAATTTGGTGATGTTCTAGTGCTTAAAAATAAATACAATTTGCCTTTTGGATATACCTACAACCAATACATAAAGCAAAGTGATTTTGATAAATTAAGCACGAACCAAAAAGATTTCGTAAGTCTGCAGGCCTGTGTTTTAAAAGAGGAAGATGCTGCATTAGCTTCCGGATTAAAAGTTTATAACCCGGCAGATACAGTTCTTAACAATCAATTCTCCTTTGAAAAATATAAATCTGAGGTGGATAAATTAGGGCAAAATTCTTTAGTCCTTTCTAACTTTTCCGACAAAAAATTTGCAGGACAAATAAAAGTAGATGCGCCGGAGATCATGTATTTATCTTTTCCTTTGGATAAAGGTTGGAACTTAAAATTAGATGGGGTAGATGCTAAATTAATGTATGTAAATAATGGTATGACCGGCGTTTACCTTACAAAAGGAGATCACAAAGTTGAAATGGAATATAAACTGCGACTTTTTAATAAAGGCGTTATGTTAATTCCTATAGGGATCTTGTTAATGCTGGGATTATTTATCATGGGCAAAAAAAATGTTAACCTCATAAAATATACAGCTATAGAAAATTAAAATAAATAAATTAACTATCTTTAAACGGATAAAAGCCATAACGCTATCGTTAAGTTGGATAAAACGGAATAAATAAAAACCTAAAAATTGTTTGATGACTGATAAAACAAAACCCTATTTAATTAATTTTCCAAAGATCGGAGAATCTTCATTAGGGTATATTTCTTTAACCGAAAAAGAAAACCTTCCATTTGTTCCTAAAAGAATTTATTGGACTTATTACACCCCTGAAGATGTTGTTAGAGGTAATCATTCGCATTATGAATTGGAACAAATTTTGGTTGCTGTTGCAGGTAAAGTTACGGTTACAATAATTACGATCGAAGGAACTGAACATGAATTTATTCTTGATTCTCCCGACAAAGGTGTTTTTATTCCCAAATTATGCTGGCGAGTGTTAAAGTATTCTCATAATGCCGTGCAAATGTGTATTGCAAGTTTAGAGTATTCAGAATCAGATTATATCAGAAGCTACGACGAATTTAAAAAACTAATTAAAAAAAATGACTAAGCAAGAAATTACCGCCATCGTAATAAATCAAGTTGAACAACTTAACGATACTTTTCCGGACGCTCAAAAAATTACCGTAAACGAAAACACCGTTCTATTTGGCAACGGGTCAAGCATCGATTCACTTTCTTTGGTATCAATTATTGTAGACCTTGAAATGTTATTTTCAACAGAACATGGTCACGATATCTCATTAACGGATGATAGAGCTATGGCTCGTGAAAAAAGTCCATTTACAAATATTACTACTTTGGTAGATTATATTTTTGAATTGATAAACGAAAAATAATAATAATTAGAAAAGCCTTTCGCTTAAGTTATGTATAAGGATAAAGTTGTTTTAGTAACAGGGTCAAGCAGAGGAGTGGGGCTGGAAATTGCAAACCATTTCCTTAAACACCAAGCAACCGTTATTGGAATAAGCAAAGGCAATTCTAAAATTGAAAATCCAAATTACCATCATTTTTCTCTTGATATTGGCGATCCTGCTGCCATTGCAAGTTGTTTCAGTACACAGATCGCAAAAAAATTTAAACGGTTAGATATTGTTATTAATAATGCTGCGGTTTTAACGTCTCAGTTTTCAATGATCATGCCAATAAAAAACGCAGTTGATATGGTTAATGTTAATTTATTAGGCGTTTTTTTTGTATCGAGAGAAGCTGCAAAACTTATGCGCAATAAAGAACCCGGGCGAATTATTAATATTGGTTCTATGGCCGTTAGTCTCGAACCGGTTGGTGATTCTATTTACGCAGCAACAAAGGCAGGTATCAATACTTTAGCAAATATCATGGCTAAAGAATTTGCTTCATACAATGTTACTTGTAATACACTTTCTATTTCTGCTATTGAAACAGATATGCTTCAACAACATTCTGAAGTGGCTCAAGTAAAGATAAAAGAGATCATAAAAAATTTACCTATTCCCAGACAAGCGGTGATAGACGATGTTTTAAATGTTGTCGATTTCTTTGCTTCTGATCGCAGTTCATACATTACAGCTCAAACTATTTATTTAGGTGGAATTAATTAAAGAGAATATATATTTAATAAGAAATAAAAAAATATTTTCTTCTAATACTTATATCTTTAAAAACAAGGTAAATGATGAGTGTATTATAATTGATCCGGGATTTGATACAGAATTAATTGATCAAGAAATTCAGGAAAATAAATTACATCCAATTGCAGTTGTTTCAACACACGGTCATTTTGACCATATTGGAAGCGCTGCTTTTTTAAAAAATAAATATCACATTCCATTTTACTTGCATGAAGGAGATATGAAAATATCCCAATCGGCAAATTTTTATTTAAAAGTGGCTCAATTAGATCATAAGATCGAAACGCCAAAACCTGATTTTTTATTTAAAGGAGAGATCGATCACTTAACCTTAAATGGCATCGACCTGGAAATTTATAATTTACCCGGACACTCACCCGGAAGCTGTATCATTAAAATTGAAAACAACCTTTTTTCGGGCGATATCTTTTATAAAAATGGTTTAGGGGCGGGTAGCGTGCCCAAAGAGAATACAGAGCTTCTTAAGCGATCTATATTAAAAATTTTTGATATATTCGTTGATGAAGATCTTGTTTTGCCGGGACATGGTGCATCTGAATATTTAGGCGCAATAAAAAGCAATAATGCAGAATTAAAGAACTTTTTAGTATAAAATAATGAAAGCAATGAAAGATGAGGGTGTAGGAATAATTGGTACTGGTCACTATTTACCTTCAAAAATTCAATCGAATGAAGAGTTGTGCGAGCTAATTCCCGAACTTACTCCGGAATGGATCATCAGCAAAACAGGTATTAAAAGACGATATCATTTATCTGCTGATGAAACAGCTTCATCAATGGCAATTGAGGCATGTAAAAATGCAATTGCAAATTCAGGAATAGATGCAAAAGAAATTGGATTAGTAATTGTGGCTTCTTTTAGTCAGGATTATTTATTTCCACCAATGTCAGCTAAAATTCATTCTCATTTCGGATTGGTAAAAGATTGTCAGATACTTGACATCAATACAAATTGTGTGGGGTTGGTTACTGCTTTAACTGTGGCTTCCGAACGCATGAAATGCGATACTTCTATCAAAAATGCCTTAGTTATTGGTGCTGAAGTTTTATCAAAATATACAAATCCAAAAGATAAAGAAACTGCTGTTTTTTTCAGCGATGGTGCATCGGCCGTTGTGTTAGGAAGAGTTGATGATGGTTTAGGTTTTAGAAGTGCAAAATTCATGACGGATTCATCCACCTACGAATCGGTTAGAATGAGAGGGGGCGGATCATCATTCCCTATTGCTGAAAAGTCAGAAGATCTTAAAGTGTTATATGCCGAGCAAAACGGTCTTGCAACATGGAAACAAGCGGTTACTAATTTTCCGGTTGTAATTCAAAAAGTGTTAGATAATGAATCTATGAAAATAGATGAAATTGATTTTTTTATTTTTCATCAGGCTAATGGTTTTTTAATTGATTATTTAATGAAAAAAATGAAAGTGCCTTCAAATAAAACTTACACAAATGTTGAAGAAATTGGCAATACCGGTTCTGCTAGTATTGGTATTGCTTTAAGTGAAGCATATTCAAAAGGCTTAATAAAAAAAGGAAGTAATTTAATAATAGCAGGAGTAGGAGCTGGATTTAATTTTGGAGCTTGTCTCTTTAAAGTTTAAAAAATAAAATAGTTGTTATGGAAAACACACAAAACGCGGTTGCTTTTTTAGAAGAATTAGTTTCTGAAATAGAAAAAAAAGACAAATTACATTCTAAAAAAATAAATGGTAATATTTCTTATATAAAAGAACATTTCCCTGCACAGCTGGATGAATTATTAGGTTTAGTAAAAGCATATTTTAAAAATTTGGGACTTGATTCTGAACGTGTAGCAAGTGATTATTTAAAAATGATCAAAGATATGCGTACCGAAGGTTTATATTTTTATAAGCATGGAAAGTACAGATGCGATAACCAGCACATCGCTAATGAGTATGTTTACTCAAAGCCCGAAGTAATGACCTATTACATGAATGCTTTATTGGTTTCGCAAGTTATGTGGAAACATCATTTTAATATTTTCATGTACTTTCAAAGTCATCTTAAAACGTTATTCAAAGGTCATTCAAAACTTAGCATTCTTGATATTGGTCCGGGTCATGGTTTCTTTTCTTACTTAGTGAAAAAAGAATTTCCTGATTACGAAAAGATCGATATTGTTGATATTAGCGATACCTCTCTTGAAATGACCAAGAAAATTATTGGTTTTGATGGAGATAAAATAAAATATACTAAAAAAGATATTTTTGATTACGACGATTCAAACAAATATGATTTTATTGTTTTGGGTG
>JALHPG010000053.1:21185-23233 GCA_022842625.1 Bacteroidia bacterium
ACTCCTACAAACTCTCCGGCTTTAGATCACGTTTATCTTTTTAAAACTAAAGAAGAGGTTTTAACATTAATTTCAGATTCAGGGTTGGAAACTGTTGATTCATGTAATTATTTTGCAGAAGATATGGATGAGCAAACTGCATTAAAGAACAAGATCACAAATTTGGTTGGACTGTTTTGTAAAAATAAATAAGCATGAAAAAATATTCTGAAATAAATATTGGTGACAAAGAAACTCTCAGTCATACCATAACAAAATCTGATATCGAAAAATTTGTTCAGCTTACAGGCGATGATAATCGCTTGCATGTGGATGAGAAATTTGCAAGTGCAACGCAGTTCAAAAAACCGGTTGTGCATGGCATGCTTGGCGCTTCATTTATTTCAACCATCATTGGCACTAAATTACCGGGCGACGGAGCTTTGTGGTTTTCTCAATCGTTAGAGTTTTTATTGCCGGTGAGAATTGGTGATGTATTAACGGTTACAGCAGAAGTATTAAAGAAAAATGATAAAGAACAGATCATTGAACTTAAAACCGAAATACATAATCAAAACCGTCAAATAGTTACAAAGGGTATTGCTAAAGTTAAGGTTATTGAAACTGA
Organism: Bacteroidia bacterium; assembly: GCA_022842625.1. GTDB lineage: Bacteria > Bacteroidota > Bacteroidia > B-17B0 > Aurantibacillaceae > Aurantibacillus. The sequence continues at coordinate 21,793 of JALHPG010000053.1, forward strand.
AGTTGCACCTGCCGAAGTTGAGAAAAAAGAAGATGCTCCAAAAACAGCACTGGTAATTGGCGGCACCGGTGGTATTGGTAAAGCAACTTGTATTCAATTAGCTAAAGATGGTTTTAATGTTATTATTCATTATAACAAAAACAAAACCTTAGCCGAAGAAATTAAAGCCGAAGTTGAAAAGCATAAACAAAAAGCCATAATTGTTAGTGCTGATATTTTAAACGATGCCGATATTAAAGAAATGATATCTAAAGGTGTTAGGGCCTTTGATAAAATTGATGTGCTTGCAAATTGTGCTGCAACAGTAATACCAAATATTAAATTTCAAGATCTGGTGTGGACTGATTTTTTACAGCAAATGGAGGTAAATATTAAATCAACCTTTACCATTATACAGGCAGTAGTTCCTGAAATGATAAAAAATGGTTATGGTAAGATCATCAACATTGGAAGTCTTTCTGCCGAAAAACCAAATGCCGATTGGTCGCATTACATTACTGCAAAATCTGCACTAATTGGTTTAACAAAATCATTAGCGTTTGAATTGGCTCCAAAAGGAATAAGAATAAATATGGTTACACCAAGTTTGGTTAATACCGAATTAACCGCAGATATTCCTGAAAAAATAAAACTATTAACCGCGGCACAAACTCCGCTTAGAAGATTAGCTCTTGCTGCAGATGTTGCCGGTGTAATTAGTTTTTTAGCTTCAGAAAAATCTGATTTCCTTGCAGGCGAAAACATTCGCGTTAATGGTGGTCAAGTAATGATATAATTTTTGATATGGAAAATTTAAAATACACCGAAATTTTACAATTAAATAAAGCGTTGGTTGGCACTATAACATCTAAGCCATACGAAATTGGTGTTCTCTCTAATGTTACTGTAAATTCTTTTAAAGAAGTTTTAGAATATTCGTGCCGTCTAAATCAAATAGAACCAAAGGTTGAGCTTGGTAATTTTGACAACATCGTTCAGGATAGCGCTGTTTTAAAAAATAAAGATCTGATCATTATTTTTTATGACGTATTAAATATTGTTGATCAGGTTTCTGAATTTTTTGAAGATCTTGAAGAAGAAAAATATAACAACTTAAAAAATAAATTATTTACCGAGATCGATATTATTTTCGAAAACCTAAGTAATACCGCTTCAGTTATTTTTAATTCTTTTTCTTCTGCTTATTATAACAACAATAACGTTCAGGTTTCTAAGATCGAAACATTTGTAAAAGAATTAAATGCTTATGTAGAGCAAAAGAAAACGAGCAATGTTTCTATTGTAAATATTGATAAATTGTTTGCGCATATTGGCTTTAAACAATCTATCGATTATCGTTTTTATCATTCTTCAAAAGCACCTTACACATTTGCCTTCTTAAAAAATTATGTTGCTGCAATTGAAACTGTTTTTTTAAGAAACACCGGTAAACTTAAAAAGG
>JALHPG010000054.1 GCA_022842625.1 Bacteroidia bacterium
ACCCGCCGGCTCAACCCCGATAGCTATCGGGACACTGCACTTTGCCCATTTTGCAAAAGTCTAAAAAACATTTGTATCTTTAAATTAACGTTTCACGAGGCAGGCTCGCGACTAGTCTGTGAGGGGGGCTCGCGACTTGTCGGCAGAAAGATAAATCCCGATAGCTATCGGGATCATTAGCCGCAAGTGCAAGCTTGCAAAACGTTATGCGGTCAAGCTAAAGACGACACAGTAACAACGGACAGTTGACAAAATAAAAATGAATCGAAAAGTAATTTTATACATCGCGACAAGCTTGGACGGTTATATTGCTATGCCAAATGACGACCTTGGATTTCTTTCAATTGTAGAACAAGAAGGACAAGATTATGGATATGCGGACTTCGTAAAAACAGTTGATGCGGTAATTGTTGGACGCAAAACTTATGACAAAGTAATTTCTATGGGTTTTGACTTCCCTCACGCAGACAAAGACGTATACATTATCACAAGAACACCAAAACCAAATATTGGTTCCGTAAAATTTTACACAGGAGACCTTAAATCACTTGTTGGTAGACTAAAATCAGAGAATGGAAAAAATATATTTTGTGACGGTGGAGCAGAAATTGTAAATGAACTTTTAAAAGGCGACCTCATTGACGAGTTCATTATTTCTGTTATACCAATATTAGTTGGTAACGGGACAAAACTATTTAAAGACGGCAGACCTGAACAAAGATTAGAACTTGTTTCAATAAAATCATTTGACAAAGGACTTACACAACTTCATTACAAACGCGCAGGCAATTAGACGGAATAATTACACAAGACAAAAAGCCCGAACCGCTAACAGCACCTACTTGCAATTTTTTGCGGGTTAGCGCTCAAATGCGTAACTTGACATAGCAAAAAAAATGCAAGTAGCCGCCAAACGTTATCGGCAACCATTGGGACACTGCTAACTTAGTACATTTGAGCAAGAATAAAAACAGCAACTTTGACAAATAAAATCAAACAATAAGTGAAAAAGTACATGCGAAATAAAATTTATTCTCTACTATTAGTGGTTTGTTTTTTCACTTCTTGCAAAGGACAAACTACAAAACAAACACAAGCTGACATTGTAAATGCAACAACGACAACTGAAGTCGGACAACTAAAGATGATGCGGACTCAAGGAACGGATTATACTCAAGTTGGTTGTGGGTTTCAGGATAAAGAAGGCAATCTTTGGTTTGGTACTGAGAACGAAGGAGTTTATCGCTACGATGGAAAATTCTTTACTCAATTTACAAAGAAAGATGGACTGAGTGATAATTTCGTGAATTCCATCACAGAAGACAAAGCAGGAAATGTTTTGTTTAGAACCCATAGGGGAATATGTAAGTATATCGGGGGTAAATTTGTAAATATTCCTATGACCGACACGCTGAGTATCACAAGCTTTTTAGAAGACAGTGAGGGTAACATTTGGTTTGGCTTAATGAATAAAGGAATTTATCGGTATGATGGAACGAATTTTTCAAATCTTCTTTATAAATACGAGCACCCTTTCTATGGTGATAAGTATGAGAAATTTATCATTGATATTATACAACATAAAAATGGGAACATTTGGTTTAGTTCTTGGAATGGCGGAGGCGTATGGAGATTTGACGGAAAAACTTTTGCCAATTTCCTGCCCTCAAAAAATTATTATCTATCGAACGAAGACGGAAGAAACATCAACAAACCACAGAATAAACTTGAATATTTTCCCAATACCCCCTATTCTCAATCACAAGACCATATCACAGACGATATGATTTTTTCAATGATGGAAGACAATAAAGGAAATATTTGGTTTGCGACAAGAAATCACGGAGCATGTCGGTATGATGGAAAAACCTTTACAAGTTTTACAGCAAATAATGGTTTTAATGATTGCTATTCCATTTTAGAAGACAAAAATGGAAACATGTGGTTTACAACTGAAAAGAGCGGAGTTTGGTGTTACGATGGAAAGACCTATAAAAACTTTACCGAAAAAGATGGATTAGTCAATAATTCTGTTTGGTTTGTTCTAGAAGACAAAATCGGAAACCTTTGGTTCGGAACAAGAGGATTTGGGCTTAGTCGTTATGATGGAAAAATCTTTACTACTATGTCAGATTTCAAATATTGATACTTATTTCAATAAACAGACACAGCAAACTTGAAACATCAGACCTATGTGGGAATATTATAGCAGCCGATAACACGGGTTTTGCGTCAGACTGGCTGAAGTGCAAAATTCAACGGCAGTCTTTCAATTGAACATTAGTAATAAAACCAGCTTTTGTGTTTCGATTTCCGGCCCGAACGCAAAGCCCCAAAACGTTATAGCTAATTACCGCGAACGATTTTCCGTAGACAACATTTCGGCAGACAAATAGCTTATCAGTTGACTAATTTAACTCTTTGACAATTTTATCTATGAAATGGTGTAGACGTTTTATTTCAGAACGACCTCGGTTTTGATCGTTCACAAAACACGTTGTGACAATAACCATTTTTAAATCAGGAATCACGCAAATTAATTGACCTCCATAGCCACTAGCGACAAAAGCTTGATGACCATTTGTTTTTCGCCTCCACCAATAATAACCGTAACCATTTGCTCCTGGTAAGACATCCCATTCATTTAAAACTACCTGCTCACTTGTTGACTCATTAATCCACGACTTTGAAATAATTTGTTTACCATTTACTTTTCCTTCATTTAAATACAGTAAACCAAACTTTATCATGTCGGTTGCCTTCATTGACAATTCGGTACCACCCATTGTTCTGCCTAATGGGTCAGTCGACCAAGACGTAATAGTTACTCCAATGGGTTTAAAAAGTGCTGTGTCAGCAAAGTCTTTCAAGTTTCCCTTTACGCTTTTTGACACCACAACCGCAATGACATGTGAGGCAGGTGTGCAGTATTTAAATTTAGTTCCCGGAAAAGCTTCAAATGGTAAATCTAATGTGCTTCTTACTGGGTCGGAGGAGCTATTAAACACCCTACTACTTAAAGGACTGTTATCATCCCATAAATATCCTGTTTGCATAGTTATCATATCACTCAAAGTTATTTTTCTTTTAAGTGAATCATTTGCTCTAATTAATTCAGTAAATCCAATATTTTTATTTTTCGTGAAGTCAGTAGCATATTCAGGAAATAAATTAAACACAGGTGTTTTTAAATCAGGTAAAAGTTTACGATCATTTGCAATTCCTGCAAGTGCAGAAACAATAGACTTGGTTACCGATTTAACTTTAAAATTTGTACTGTCATTCGCCCCATTAAAATATTCCTCAAAGACAATTTTATTGTTTTGCCAAACTAGTATAGACCCAAGACTTGGAATGCTATCATTAGCCGCCTTTGTAATACTTTTCAGTGCTTTAGAATTTTGAGCAGACAATGTGCACTTAAAAATAATTGATACAAGTACTAAAAATAAAAAACGTTTCATAAGTTAGTTTATGAACTAAAAATAGACTTTATTTATTAAAAATTATGCGGACACTCAAAATAAACTGTGTGGCAGCCAAAGTACATAACACCAAGCAAGCACAATTTGCGCGGACGAGGTAATAGCTTTTGCAAAAATGCGGGCCGACCCTTCGACTGCGCTCAAGGCAGGCTAATTTTTATTTTTGCAAAAGCAACAAACATTTGTATCTTTAAATTAACGTTTCGCGAGGCATACTCGCGACAAGTCTGTGAGGCAGGCTCGCAACTTGTCGGCAGAAAGATAAATCCCGATGGCTATCGGGATCATTAGCGCACTGCGCAAGCTTGCCAAACGTTAGCGGCAATTTGTAAAAAGACACACTACGACATGAAAACAATTTTACTACTCATAGCATTTTCAATATCAACCGACTTGTGTGTTGGACAATCGGACACAATATTCTATGACAAAGACGGGGCAATATCAAAGAGAAACATTGCTAAATATTATAGACTCTCAATAAAAGACGGGACGCATTATATTGCTAAAGATTATTTTATTAATAACATTCTGCAAATGGTTGCTGTTTATACTTCTTTAGACCCCGACGTTAAAGACGGAAAATGTGTTGAGTACAATGAAAAAGGAAAGAAATTAAATAGTGGATATTTTAATAACAATAAACCAGTAGGCGTTTGGACTTTATATGGGGAAAATGGACAAGACTCCACCCTTATTGAGTATCAAAATGACGGCAGTTATATTTATTTGAATGAAGGACACTTTGTAAATATTCGTGGCAAAAAACAATTTGTAATTATTGAGGGAAAAGGTAAACCGACAGTAGTATTTGTTAATGGCAAAGGTCGCACCTCGTCAGACTTTAGAGGCGTGTACAAAAGAATTGAAAAGAATAATCAAATATTTGCATACGACCGATCAGGTCTTGGTCAATCAGAATTTCTAAATAACGAAAGAAGAATAGATACAATGGCGTTCGAATTAAACGAACTCTTAGTTAAAGAAAAATTAGCGCCACCTTTTATTTTAGTTGGTCATTCGCTTGGTGCTTTTGTAATTAGATGCTTTACGCATATGTATCCAAAAAAAGTTGCAGGACTAGTTTTTGTAGATGGCGGATATGAACAAGAATTTGCAGATGGCCTTAAAATAAGAACTGAGGCCGACAAAGTTAAATGGAGAGAATATTTCAAAACCTTTGTTGATGTTCCCAATAGATCCCAAGGACATAATGCCGAATCAAAGTATATTTATGATTTTGACTCCACAAACAACTCGACACATAGTAAAATACTTAAAAATATAAAACTCCCTAAAGACATTCCAATCACTGTTTTTTTAGCAAATATTGAGGATGAAAGTATTCCGTATTCTGCTGAGATGAAAAAAATCCGATTTGCCTATTATGAGAATTGGAAAAAAGATGCTCCTCAATTAAAAATTATTATTGCGAACAAAAGTGACCATGATATACAATTTTTTGAACCAGACTTGCTCATTGATGGCATTAATGAACAGACAAATAAAATTAAAACAAAAAGCCGCTAACAGCAAGCCATGGCGCATGCGGGCGGATACTTCGACTAAAGTTTATCTTGTAAAAGTTCGAAAGACTCAAGATAAAATGCCCGAATTTTAATTTTCTCTTTGTAAAAGGCTGTTAAACATTTATCTTTAAACTAACATTTCGGTAAACAAAGTTTCAAACTCCAAACGGGAATTTAGCTTGCAACCGTTATAACTAATTATGAATTCTAACTTTATTTTTTAATTATTATTAAAGAATTTGATAAAATGAAACACCTTAAATTATTCGGTTTATTTAATAAAATAAGTTTTAAATACATTGTTATTACAATTTGTGTTATTGGAGCTCTCGCTTCTTGCGATACATTAGAGAAAGCTTCGCTTCATGGTTTAAACAGTGGATATTATAAATTTAAATCTGATACCCAGAATGTTTATTTGGATGTTACAGATGAAAAGATAGATATATATCATCACACAAAACATCAACCGGATAAAAAACAATTTTTGACTATTCCTTTAAATACAAACGACAGTCTTATATTTAAGCCGATGGTTTTTAAGAAGCAAAGTCTTGATATTGATATCACTTCAATTGTTTTAAAATACCGCCCATCTGTTTACGGGTTACCGTCACAGTTGACTACAGACTTAAACATGGCTTTATATGTTGGCTGGAGGCATGACTACTTCAATATAAAGAGCAAAAAGGATCCATTAGGCAGGAGTAATCTTAAAATTAATAACCGGGGATACGACTTTGGCTTTTTTGCAGGCCCGGGTGCTACACTGATCAGTCCCTTTACCACCCAAAATACGCGAACAGATGAATACAGCGGAATGATAATTCAAACAGGAATTGCTGGTTTTATAGAATCAAACATTGCCAGTTTTGGATTAGCTATTGGATACGATTATCTTTTGAATCCAGACCGCAAGATATGGATATACAATAATAAACCATGGTTAGGATTTGTCGTGGGTATTGCATTGAATTAATAAATTTTAATAAAAAAATAATAAAGAAACATTTTATTTGCGAATGAATATAACTGGCCGTAACAGCACCTACAAATAATTGGCAAGGACGAGGTAATTGAAAGTTTTGTATCTTTAAATAACCTTTTGTGGGTATAGACACAGGATCCCGATAGCTATCGGGATCGAAAGCTCGCCTACTCTTGCTTGCAAAACGATATAAACAATTAATAAAGACAAATAGTACTTCACTTAAACCTTTTGACATTTCGAATGTCTTACAGATACATTATAAAATATGAAAACAAAAATTATTATACTTTCAGCAACATTCCTTTTTCTAATCAGCAAAGCGTTCGGACAATATTGTACGAATGATTCTAGGTACACAGAAATCCCCTTTTTTGACTCTACGGAAATTTCAACAGGTGCAAATGTTCAATTCGGCACATCCATAGACCACTTGGGAAACCCTTACATATTAAGAATGGATCTTTATTATCCTAATCTTACTATTGACCAGTCATCTAAAAGACCTTTTATTATGTTATTTCACGGGGGAGGATTTTCCTCGGGCGACAAACAATCAGGCGACATAAAAGATCTATGTATACATTTGGCAAGAAGAGGTTTCGTTTGTGCTACTGTAAATTATCGCCTTGGATATGATTTTTCTGAATATGGACAATACAAAGCAAGGTACAGAGCTATACAAGACGGCCATGCTGCCATGAGATACATTGTTAATAATGCCAGTACTGTAAGAATTGATACGAGTTGGTTATTTGTTGGCGGACAAAGTGCAGGATCGTTACTTGCTCTAGGCATGGTATATGCCGACCAGTCTGAACTTGACAGTGTTTCTTTATTATATAACGCAACTGCAACAAGTGTTGAATTAGGAAACCTTTATACATCCGGTAATAATTTAACGAATACCTATTCCATCAAAGGTATTTTTAATAATTGGGGAGCTGTAAGTAAAAATGAGATAGATATTAATGAAATGCTTCCTACAGTTGCATTCCACGGAAAAAAAGATACAACTGTTCTAATAGGTGCAGATAACTCGTTTTTGCACTACACACTCAATGGTTCTGAGGCTATACATAATGACTTAATAGCGAAAAATGTTTGTAGTGAAATTACAATTGATACACTTGGCGAACATGGAATTTACAGAAACACTAGCAGCGTATTTAGAGCCGGTAGAGCAAGTTGCTTTTTTAAAAGTATTTTTTGTAATAATTGTTCTAACTTTTACACGACTGACTCCATACCTTCAACTTGTTCGTCACCTGTAAGTATTAACGAATATGATCTTAATGCAAATATTATAGTTCATCCGAATCCTTTCGAAAACTCATTTAAAATTAATGGCCTTGATGGCGCATTAGAATTGACAATTTATAACTCCATTGGACAATTGGTTTTTAAGGATGAAAAGAATAATGGAAATGTTGTGATTGATTTAACGCCCGGAGTTTACTTTCTGCGGATAAAACAACTTGATTCAAATAAATCATTCACCACAAAACTTATAAAAAATTAACTGCTTATAACAGCACCTAACATTAATTGGTGCGAACGTGGTCATCACAAAGCCATTAATTGCCTGCTCCCTTCCACGCCGCTCAGGGCAGGTCGCATAACTTTAATTTGTTTTGGCTTTGCTAACAAACATGTGTATCTTTAAATTAACGTTTGAGGGTATAGACAGTTGATGTTTCGAAAGCCCGCCTAAGTCTATTTGCAAAGCGTTACCAGCAAGACTAAATAATATAAAAATGATTAGTATAATTAAAAAAAAAGAACTTGTTGGACATAAAGCCGGAATTTATGCCATCTGTCCCGAAACTTACAGTTTCATTTATTCTGGCGGAGTAGACAAACATGTTATTAGGTGGGACATTAATAATATTGAGAATTCTAAAATTTTAATAAAATCAACTGAAACAATTTATAGCTTATATTATTACAAAGACAAAAACTTAATTTTTATTGGAACTTCTTCCGGTAAAATTCACATAATAGACCTGATCGAAAAAAAAGAAATAAAACTTTTAAAATCTCATACAGATAAAATTTTTGAATTTAAATTATTAGGATCTTCTCTTCTAAGTGTAAGCTCAGATGGCAATCTTGCCTTTACAGATTTAGACACTTTAAAAACAGAATACATTTTAAAAGTATCCAACCAAAGAATCCGCTCGATAGATATAAAAGGAGATTTGGCTTTAATTGCATGTGGAGATTCTAGTATTAAAGTAATTGATCTAATTAACAAAAAAATTCTACATTCATTTTTTGGTCATGAGAAATCAACCAATGTTGTGAAATTTCATCCATTCGAAAATACACTAATAAGCGGTGGATGGGACGCACATTTAAAAATATGGGACGCAAATTATGAACTGGTAAAATCAATTCCGGCTCATAATTACGCAATCTATTCAATTGAATTTTCTCCTGACAAAACAATGATGGCAACTGGCAGTCGAGATAAAACTATTAAAATTTGGGACGCTTCAAATATTGAGTTTCCAAAGAGTATTACTTATGAAAATCTGAATGGACACCAGTTTTCTGTTAATCGACTATTCTGGGATCAGTCAAGTGGTGACCTGATTTCGGCTAGCGATGATAAAAAAATAATGATCTGGGAAATAAAAAAACTCTAAACTTAATATCAATAAGTTCCTAAAATAAAGCCAAGTCGTTAGCGGCAAATAAACGTAAGCGGGCGTATCGACTGCGGTTCCAACCGTTCATCGCTCTGTGCAAAATTGTGGTCGCTTCCTAAATTTATTTTGACCATCCCTAATAAAAAATTATCTTTAAATAAGCATTTGTTGTATAAACTGGTGAGTTTAATAGTTATTATAAACTTAAGCCCACCTACCCTTGATAAAATGCCTTTACTTTATTTCACATTTTGTTTTTGGACAACTCTTACCTACAACACAATTATTGCAAACAACAAAAATGTTTTCTGCGAACTTTTGACTTACACTTGATTTAACGCCGTTAACTTTTATAACCGTTAAAGCATCATAATCCTGTTTAGACACAACCGAAATTTCATTATTAATACCTAAACCAACTTTTACAACATACTGCAAAAATGAACTTGAATTATCTTTAACGGCAACCATTTTACAACTGCTGCCTACTGCAACATCTGCTAATGTTTTTTTGAATTGCACTTTTAACTCGCCTTTCTTATTTGGTATTGGGTCTCCGTGCGGATCAAATTCGGGGTAATCTAAAAATTTATCCAATTTATCAACCAACTTTTCTGATTGAATATGCTCCAACTGTTCGGCCACTTCATGCACTTCATCCCAACTAAACTCTAACTTTTTAAATAAAAAAGTTTCCCAAAGTCGGTGTTTTCTAATAACATCAATTCCTCTTTTTTTTCCGGATGCCGTTAATCTAATTTTACCGTACTTTTCATAGTCAACTAACTCTTTCTCCTTTAACTTTTTGAGCATATCATTTGCCGTGGCCGGTTTAACAGCCAAAACAGTGGCAAGCTCATTCGTTCCAACACCTAAATCCCCATGAGCAAAAGAGATTTTAAGCAAGGCTTTAAGGTAATTTTCTTCTGTGTATGACAGCATTATTTTATGAAAATTGAATTATTTGGCAAATATACAAAAAAACATAACTTTATTTATTAGATTAGTCTAACTTTATTACTTTTGTTCTAGTGAAACTTAAGCTACTATCTACATATATTAAATCGATCTCAATTGTCATTTTTGCTATGGCAGTTCAGTTTGCCACGGCTCAAACAGCAAGCATTACAGGTAAAATTTTATCAGAAGGAAAGTTAGTTGAATTTGCCAACGTAGTTTTAAAAGGCACTCAAATGATTGCAGTTACTGATACGAGCGGAATGTATCAGATCAACAACATCCCAGTAGGTTCTTATCAAGTAGAAGTTTCAGCTCTTGGATTTAATAAAATTTCAAAAAGTATAGCTTTAAAAGCAGAAGAAAACCTAAACCTCGATTTTGATCTAATTGCTAATAACAGTTTGCTCAACGAAATAGTAATTTCAGGCACATTAAAAGAAGTAAACCGATTAGAAAGCCCTGTAAACGTTGAAGTTTACACCACAACCTATTTCAAGAAAAACCCAACGCCCAATATTTACGAAGCATTACAAAATGTAAACGGTGTAAAACCACAATTAAATTGTAACGTGTGCAATACCGGCGATATTCACATTAATGGTCTGGAAGGCCCTTATACCATGGTTCTTATAGACGGAATGCCTATCGTAAGCAGTCTATCAACCGTTTATGGTTTGTCGGGAATACCCAATTCGCTTGTAGAAAGAATAGAAATAGTTAAAGGTCCTGCCTCATCTTTATATGGCAGTGAAGCCATTGGCGGACTTATTAATATCATTACAAAAAAGCCTCAAAATGCCCCTATGGTTTCTGCTGATGTATTTGGCACAAGTTGGGGCGAATACAATGCCGACTTAGGTGTTAAGTTAGATGCAGGAAAAAAAGCAAGTGTATTAACAGGCATTAATTATTTTAATTTTCAAAATAGAGTTGATAAAAACAAAGATAATTTTACAGATATGACTCTGCAAAACAGAATTTCGGTATTTCAGAAATGGAATTTTCAACGCAAAGACAATCGCTTATTTAGTATTGCCGCACGATATATGTATGAAGACCGTTGGGGTGGTGATTTACGTTGGGAAAAACAATTCAGAGGTGGCGATAGTATTTACGGCGAAAGCATTTATACTAAACGGTGGGAAATAATAGGCAACTATCAATTACCCACAAAAGAAAAACTAATGCTTTCATTTTCATATAACAACCACGACCAAAACAGTGTTTACGGAAAAACACCCTACATAGCCGACCAAAAAATCGGATTCACCCAATTAACCTGGGATAAGCAACTTGGACGAAATGATTTTATTATAGGTACAGCCTTGCGATATACTTATTATGATGACAATACTCCGGGCACTGCAACAGCCGATACCATTAACCAAAAAAACCAACCGCAAAAAACTTTTCTTCCGGGTATTTTTGTCCAAAATGAAATTTCGATAAGCGAATTACATAAATTGTTGCTTGGCTTTAGATACGATTACAACTCCTATCACGGAAATATTTACACCCCTCGCCTGGCTTATAAATGGACTGTAAACGAAAAAAACATTATTCGTTTAAACGCAGGAACAGGATTTAGAGTAGTGAATTTATTTACCGAAGAACACGCCGCATTAACCGGTGCAAGAATTGTAGAAATAAAAAATGAATTAAAGCCCGAGCGATCATATAATGCAAATTTAAATTACATTAAAAAAATATATGCTAAAAACGGAACTTTTGTTGCTTTGGACGCATCGGTATTTTACACCTATTTTAATAACCGTATTGTTGGTGATTATGAAACCGACCCAAACAAAATTATTTACGACAATTTAAACGGCTATGCTGAAAGCAAAGGCATAACTTTAAATTTAGATCTTGGATTTAACAATGGTTTAAAAATAATTGCCGGCGTAACACTAATGGAAAATACCCTAAGTAAAAATGGTATTACCGAACAACAAATATTAACCGAAAAAGTAACAGGTACTTGGGCAGTTTCATACAAAATAAAAAAGGCAAAATTAGCTATTGACTATACAGGTAATGTTTATGGACCAATGCGTTTACCTTTATTGAACGACCTTGACCCACGCAGCCAATACTCGCCTTGGTGGAGTATTCAAAATATACAACTTACATTTAGTGGCTTAAAAAATTTTGAGATCTATGGTGGCGTTAAAAATTTATTAAACTGGACACCATTTAAAGAAAATGATCAATTTATAATTGCAAGAACAAACGATCCTTTTGATAAAGAGGTTCAATTTGACAGTAATGGACAAGCTATAGCAAACGCAAATAATCCTTATGGTTTAACCTTTGACCCAACTTATATATATGCCCCAACACAAGGCGCAAGAGTATTTTTAGGACTTAGATATAGTTTTAGATAATGAAACCCTCAAAAACGATCTATACTTTATTATTAATAGGGATTAGCTTTTTAATACCTATTGCTTCATTTTCTCAAATTATAAGCTATAAGTTTGAGCAATTAGACAGCTTACAAAAAACAGAAAAAAGAAATGTGGCTGTTTTTATTCATACCAATTGGTGCAAGTATTGCCAAACCATGCAAAACACCACTTTAAAAAATGATAGTATTATTGAACAATTAAACAAAAAGTTCTATTTCATAAACCTTAACGCAGAACAAAAAAAAGACATTGTATTTAATGGCCGTAATTTTAAATATAAGCCAACAGGTATAAACACCGGCATACACGAGTTAGCAGAACAATTGGCCTCAATAGATAACAAGGTAGCCTATCCAACAATTTGTTTTTTAAACGCAAACAACGAAATTATTTTTCAATACGATCAATTCATCAACTCAACAGACCTAGATATCATATTAAAAAGACTAAAGTAGCCTTAGAATTATAATGCCAATTTTTTTTGAAACCTCCTAAACAAAAAAAAGAAAAAGAGCCAAAAGCCACTGCAATAAGAAAGCTTTAAAAAAGAACAGTTTATCCAACCCCTTAACAGACCACAAAGAGATCACAGCAAAGGCAAATCATAAACTACTTAATGAGATTCAATTTGTTTTGGCTGAACACACAAACATTTGTATCTTTAAAATCAATTTAAGAGTATATAGTATTATTGCAAATTTAAGCTAACCAAAACCTAATTCTTATACTAAACAAAACATGAAAGACGCATTAATTCCATTACTCTCACTAATTTCTTTAGAGGTAATTCTTGGTATTGATAACATTATTTTTATTTCTATTTTATCAGACAAGTTGCCCGACCATCAAAAAAATAAACTTAGATTTTGGGGAATAAGTTTGGCAATGGTAATGAGACTAGCACTTCTTTCTATTATTTCTTGGATCTTAAAATTAGACCAAACACTATTCAGACTATTTGAAATAGACTTTTCCGGTAAAGGCCTGATATTAATTTTAGGCGGGCTTTTTTTGATATATAAAAGCACAAAAGAAATTTATCATAAAACAGAGGTCGCTAAAGAGGAAACACCCACTGTTCCTGAAAAAAGTAGTTTTAAACGATTACTTTCAGAAATAATAATATTAGACATAGTATTTTCAATTGACTCTATAATTACCGCAGTTGGTATGGTTCAAGAACTTTGGATAATGTTCGCTGCAGTAATTATAACCGTTGTAATTATGCTGTTTGCATCCAAACCAATTAGCGAATTTATCAGAAAACATCCATCATTTAAAGTTTTAGCTTTATGCTTTTTAATGATGATAGGAGTATCTCTTTTAGCTGAGGGCTTCCATTTCGTAATTCCTAAGGGATATATCTATTTCTCTATGGCATTTGCTTTTTTAGTAGATATTATTCAGATGAAAACGGTGAAGCAAAAATAAATTGGATCTTCCATAAAAAAAATAATCAAATCAATTTATACGCGTTAATTTTTAGAATAATTGTTTATTTAAATATTTTTTTGATAGGGTCGAAAAATTTGCAAAATGAGACTTGTATTTATAACCATATTAACGATATACCTAATAATGAGTGAAGCAACTGCCCAGACTTTTGACCTTGGCAGCTGGAACATTCTGAATATAAAATATAATCACACCGAAAAATTGAGTGTGTTTGCAGAAACACAACTACGTTCATTAAAATTTTATAACAACTATCATTATTACGAATACAAAGGCGGAATTAACTATAAAGTTCATAAAGATCTAATGCTGACCTTAGGTGCAGGCAGTTACCAAACCTATAAAGAAGGGGGCAATTTTGTTTTACCGAAAAATAATGATGAATTTAGACTTTGGCCTCAAGTTATACTTTTTCAAACCATAGGTAAGTTTAAAATTGAACAGCGTTATCGCGCAGAATTTAGATTTACAAGTAATGGCTATCGCAATAGATTTAGATACAGATTTGGTTTATCTTATCAATTTGGAAAACAAAAAAATGAATACAAACCATTTCAAATTAGTGCAAGTAATGAACTATTTTTTACTGATAACGAACCCTATTTTGAAAGAAATAGAAGTTTGATAGCTTTAAATTATAAACCTACTAAGGCAATAATATTACAAATTGGTTACATACATCAATTTGATTACAAAATAAATGATGAAACAGGCAGAGATTTTTTTCAGCTAGGATTTTTGATTGAGTTAAACAGAAAACGATCAGTATACAACAGTAATGACTTAAACATAAAAGATAATTAATGCGATATCATTCAATTTAGAGGCAAGTGAACATCTGTTTGATTAAAATCATTTTTGTTATACCACTATTAAACTAACTTTAACATCAAACTACAAAAAAACAAACTCTTATTTTTTTTAAATAATCAGCTATGATAACCGAATTAAAAAAAACAGATATTGACATAATTACTGCAGTATCTTCTAAATACGATAAAGCCTTAACTAAAATAAAAGAGAGACGAGAATTTTGGAGCAACACAACCAGAGAAATGATCTTTACCGTTTTAAATAACATTAAAGATACCTCAAAATTAAAAGATCTCTTCACCCAAAAAGTAATTGACTGCGAAAATTTAGAAGCCGTTAACATCGGTTTTAATCAAACATCTAGTGGCATAGCATTAAAAGAAGGCAGCAACATTTCGGTTGCAACAAAATACGGCGGCTATTTGTGTTTTGCTCAAAGCTACAATGGTAATATTTATGTTTTTGTTTTGTACCCTTATATAGAAGAATATGTTGGACAAATAGAAAACAAACTACTGGCCACACACGAACCAAATGAATTTAATGTTGATCTAATAATTGGTTACTTCGAAAAATTCATCAATGAAATGATAGAATGGGAAGTTCAAGACAGAAACCCAATTGGATTTAAACTAACTAAAATAGACCTACCCGGCTAATATACTATTACCTAGCTCTACAATTTAAAGACGCAACAGGCCAACTTTTTGGTCAATTTAAAGCTCTTTTATAGGTAGAAATGTGTATTTATTTGAATAATAAAATTTTGTCGTCTCGCTACTTGGTAGTACCTTTCGTTTTCCAAAAAAAACAAAAAAATAAGCTATGGCTACAACTTCAGATATTTCGAAAGGGGCATTTTTTAGATACAATAACGAATTAGTTACCGTACTAGATTACGACCATATTACTCCCGGAAAAGGAAACGCAATTTATTCGGTAAAATGCCGCAACGTAGAAACAGGAAAACAAAGTGAGATCCGTTTTCGCTCCGGCGAAAAAATTGATTTTATTCGTGTTGACGAATTTGATATGCAATACCTTTTTACAGAGGGAGATGCTTTAGTTTGTATGAATCAGGAAACATACGACCAAGTTTCTATTCCAAAAATAATATTTGGCGATGCCATTAAATTTCTTCAGGAAGGAATGATACTTACCATTCGTTTTGACGAGAATGAAAAACCATTAAGCGGTAATTTACCAAAGTATGCCGAGTTAGTTGTTACCTATACAGAAGAAGGGGTTAAAGGGAAACTTTTAAAACCGGCAGAAGTTGAAGGTGACATTAAAATCCAAGTGCCAATATTTGTAAACATTGGCGATAAACTTAGAATTAATATTGAAACCAGCGAATACGTTGAGCGTGTTAAATAATTTTTAAACACCTCATGGGTACCGGGAAATTAGTTTTACTTAGAAAGAAAAATTTTAATGGCTTAGCTGTTGGAATGGATATTTTTATAAACGAAAAATTTTCGGCTAAAATGTCAAGCGGCGAACACAAAGAGTTTGATCTGGAACCCGGCACTTATACCATTAAAGCCCAACAAAACATTAAAAGCGGCGAACAAATAGTGGTTATTGAAGAAGGTAAAACTAAAGCCTACTCCTACTCACCCAGCTTATTAAGCATTGTATCTTTTGTATCACCACTCTTGGGTTTAGGCTTATTATTTTTATTTAAGATCCCAATTATTATAGCAGGTTTAATATTGGTTCCGGGAGCCATAGTTTCTATTTATCTGCTCACATCAGGTAAAAGCAAGTACTTTATATTTAAGGCAATTAAATAATATAGTTATGCTGCAACTTAATTTTAAACCATTTCCTGTAATTGAAACTACGCGTTTGGTGTTGCGTGAGATCACTAAAAAAGATGCTGAAAATTTTTATCGTTTAAGAAGCAATAAAGAGGCCATGCGTTATATTGACAAACCGCTGGCCGAATCGTTAGACGAAATAAAATCCTTTATAAAATACATTGATAAAAAAAGAAAAGATAATGAAACCATTTCATGGGGCATTTCATTAAAAGAAAGTGGCGAATTAATTGGCACCATCTCTTACCATAGTATCGAAAAAGATAATTATCGCGCGGAATTAGGATACATGTTGTTGCCTGAATACTGGAGAAAAGGCTTAATAAGCGAAGCTATTCCTAAAGTGATCAACTATGGCTTTAACAATATGAAACTTCATAGCATTGCCGCAAACATTAACCCTAACCATCAAGTGTCTCGAAAAATTCTCGAAAAATTTAAATTCAAAAAAGAAGCTTACTTTAAAGAGAACCATTATTTTAATGGTGAATTTTACGACACCGAGATCTATTCATTGCTAAACAAATAATTATCAATTCTAATTTTTGATATGAAAAAGTTAATCCTTGTTTTTTTGATACTTTTTTTATTTCAAGGCTGTTCCTGGCAAGAATATTTTGCAATAAGCAATCAAACCAAAACCGATATTATTATTGAATACGAAATAGAACTACCCAAAAGTAGATTTGCCATTTTCGACGATCGTTTAACCGTATACAAAACAAGCTCATCGGGAGAAATTGACTGGAACGACGTTCATGAGCCAAGCGACGAGGATTCCGCAAGCCTATCTTTCAAAATAATCCTGCCACCAAACCAGGCTTTAATAATTGGTCATTTATCAAATGACAACTATAAAAAACACGACCAGTATTTTATAAACGGACGATCATTTAACCTTAAAAAATTAATTATTAAAAAAGGAACAACAACATTACAAATAACACCCGAAAATTTTGATGATTATTTTGTAAAGAAAAAAGGAATAATAGGATTAAAAATAAAAGAAGATCAATAACATGCAAAACACATTTAAAATAGAGATCTGGTCAGATATCCTCTGCCCTTTTTGTTACATTGGTAAACGTAAATTAGAAAAAGCCTTAGAAACTTTTGAAGGAAAAGAATTTTTAGAAATAGATTGGAGAAGTTATCAGCTGGATCCTGATGCCACATCGCAACCAAATACGGATGTGTATGATTACCTAGCGCAGCGCAAAGGACAAACAAGAGATTGGTCGGTTAAAATGCACGAACAGGTTGCAAACACTGCCAGGCAAGAAGGTCTGGAATATAATTTCGAAAAATCAATTATTGCAAATTCGTATGATGCACATCGCTTAATTCACTTAGCAAAAAAATACAAGTTAGGTGATCAAGCAGAAGAAACGATCTTTAAAGCTTATTTTACCGAAGGAAAAGATATTGCCAACAAGACAACCTTAATAGCCATTGGAAAAGAAATTGGTTTAAAGGAAGAAGAAATAAACGAAGTACTTAACTCTGATAAATACGGTGCTGAAGTGAGAGTAGATATTGAAGAAGCACAAAACATTGGCGTACGAGGCGTTCCATTTTTTGTAATGGATAGAGCCTACGCCGTTTCTGGAGCACAACCTGTTGAAGTTTTCACAGAGACTTTACAGAAATCTTTTGAAGACTGGAAAAAGAAAAACTTCTCAGTAAAATAATTCTATCTTTTTTATAGGCATATAGTTTTCTGCGGAATAACTTTTTGGTCTTTTGCAGAGATAGATGCTTGTTTAGCTACGTCTTGGATAGTGCGGTGGCAAATGGCGATTTGGTGCGAACCCGAATTTTTCGTTAGGCGGGACTTGGGTTTAGGCATCACAGCGAAAAATTCAGGTTGGCAAATCGTCTTGATTTCTTTTGTTACTTTTCTTCATCAAGGAAGAAAAGTAAAAGAAGTATGAGTCCTAATTATCCTAAACACAATCTGGCTCAAATATTTACAACACATTTGCGTTGCGTCAAAAGTGGCAAAGAAATTGTAAAAACAAAGAAAAACTAACTGTTTCTGTTGGATAGTTATTTCCAACTTGAGGTCAACCTCAAAGAGATAACTAAAATAATTTGATATTCAAGCAATTATTTCCTTCTTGTAAAAGGAAACAGAATGTTTTTCGGTTCCCCCTCCTTAATCCCTGATATCTCAGCTAAAATAGAATCGTTGGTTATTTTTTTATAGCTGATCTTTTGAGGGAAATCGTGTTTTGAATTCTCAAACACTAATTGATCTGTATTTGACCTAACTAAAACAAACTCTACGGCTTGCCCTTGATTTTGTTCTTTTACCGTTGGAATATAAAATAATGAATGTCCTCTCTGTTCTATTCGAATAGATTCAGAAAAAACAGTGTCGTTTTTTACAATTACAAAGCTTTTAGCGGCAAACGTTGAATCGTTTATTTTTTTCCATATCTCGGTAGAAATTTCATTCTCCGAAATGTTTTGCCATGACCCAATAAGCCAGTTTGCTTTTTTAATTTCAGAATAATTAATAGCATTCTGTTCTTTAACCTTTTCAGTTAGCGAATCGGAACAATTAATACAACTAAAAATAATTGAAACTAAACTTAAATAATTAATGCTCTTTAACAGCATCCTTAATCCTTTACTACCTTAACGACTCTACTTCCCTTATCTGAACTAATTTTCACAAAATAAATACCGCTTGGAAAATGTTGAATGTTAAATGTTGAATGCTTCATGATCAAAGACTCTTCAATAAATAATTGTCCAAGAGAATTTAAAATTTGAATAGATGAATTACTATCATTTAACATTCCTAATTCAACATTTAATATTCCTTCATTGGGGTTTGGATACACTAAAACATTACTTAAAAGATTATTATTTTCTTTTAAACCAACCGTGCCGCTGATATTAATATCATCAATAAAAATATTATTACCTGGCGCAGAAGAAAATGGTATGAATTCAAATTTAAAATACACATTTTGGTTACCGGTATAAGACGCTAAATTTACGGTTTCTGTAACCCACTCACTTGCCTGTGGATTTAAGTAGGCAGTTGGTACTAATGTGCCGGTTGTATTTAATTGCGATCCGCTTTTAGTAAAAATTTGTGTCCAGCTCTGCCCACAATTACCCGATATAGAAACTCTCAATTCATCATCGTTAGTTGCTACTTGCTGAGCATAGGCATACTTAAACGATAATTGTGCCGCTGCAATAAGATTTTGAAAATTAAATGCAGGGCTGTAAAAACTTACCGCACCATTAGGGTTATCATAATAATTATTTACCCAAACACAATTTGTTCCTGATGCTGCTGTAATAGTGTTAGTAACAAACCCGCTCCCGAATTGAGGTATAGAAGCGATCCAATTGTTATCAGGAAAAACACCAGTTTCAAATCCCTGGCTAACGTTTAAAGATCCTGAATTAGGTCCGGCCATAACTATTAAATTTTGTTTTGTGATCGAATCTTCACCAAAAGCATTGCTTACTTTTAATTTCACAGAAGTAAGTCCTGAGTTGGTAAAAGTTAATACGCCGTTTTGTAAAGTAGAGGTATTAGCTGCATACGGACTGCTCCAAAACCAATTAGTTACAGAGGCATTATAACTAAAATCGGTAAAACTGAAATTATTAGCCAAGCAGGTTACAGGATTAGAAAAAAACTCTGCCTTAGGTGCACAATTATTATTTGGAAATAACACGCCTGTTGCAATTAAATTAGCATTCGATGAAAGATTATTTCTTCCTGCAATGCCGCCAATAATACAATTATGCATGCGGTTTTTTTGTCCTTGTGTGAACATTCTTGAGCAATAAGCATACTCCATATAATTTTGTACGTTTTCAGTAATACCGGCATTGCATGCAGCAGAGCCTAAATTACAATTAGTATGTCCTTTTGTTATTGGCGTATCACTTACACCATCATCGCCACAGGCAATGTTAGGTGAATTAGTACTTCCCCAAACATGCTGCAAATTAAACCAATGTCCTGTTTCGTGTGTTAGGGTTCGAGACGCAAAGCCGTTAGAAGTTCCTATACTACCAAGATAATTATGCAAAACCACAATTGCATCTGCCGCTGCACTTGCTGTTCCGGGTAAATAGGTATAGCCGGCAGCGCCACTTTGCATAGTTCTCACAACATAAACATTTAAGTATTTAGATGGGTCCCAGGTATAGATATAATTACTAAAAGAAGCCGACCAATCGGTTTTAGAAGTGTAATGACGTGTTATTCCATTTGTACAATTGCCATTTTCATCCAAAGTTGCCAATTTAAATTCCATTTGACAATCGGCAGCAATTGGCTTATATAAAGGAATTATGTTGGTCGTATCAGCGTTCTTTTTAGCAAAATCTCTGTTTAATATTATCATTGCATCATTTATTTGCGCATCGCTAATATTTTCAGGGCCACCTAAATGCAGGATATGAAAAACAACAGGTATGGTATAAGTAGACACCATTGATTTTAACGTCTGGTTATTTAGCGCCTGATCATTTGCTTCCTTAATTAATTTATCAAATCTTTCCTTGGCTGTTTTATCCTGACTGAATAAATAATCATAGGCCGCTTTCTGCCCACAGTGTAATTCACTTTGAGCGTTAGCAAATGCACCAATTAATAACAAAGAGTATAATATAAGTTTTTTCATGTATTTTATGAGATATTTAAAGGTATCAATTTTAGTTTAATTATCTTTACCACACAAACTATTGAAACATGAATAAAACCATTCAACAAATAAACATAGGCATATTAGGTGGAGGACAGCTGGGAAGAATGCTTATTCAAAATGCAATAAATCTAAATTTAAATATTTCTGTTTTAGACCCTGATAAAAATGCTCCGTGTCGACATTTAGTTAAGAAATTCACACTTGGTGACTTAAACGATTACGATACCGTTTATGATTTTGGCAAAGATAAAGACCTTATTACCATTGAAATTGAAAACGTTAACGTAGAAGCCCTTAAAACACTTGAAAAGGAAGGAAAAAAAGTTTACCCGCAACCGCATATCATAGAATTGATACAAGATAAAGGCTTGCAAAAAATGTTCTATCAGAGAAATAATATTCCAAGTCCAGACTTTTTTTTAGTAGAAAATAAAGAACAAATTGCTAAATACGCTAACTTCTTTCCATTCTTTCAAAAACTGCGCAAAGGCGGCTATGATGGCAAAGGTGTAGTTAAGTTAGTTAATCCGCATCATTTAGAAAAAGCCTTTGAAGAACCAAGCGTTATTGAGCGATTGGTAGATTTTGACAAAGAACTTTCGGTAATTGTTGCCCGCAGCGAAAGCGGAGAAATAAAATGTTTTCCGGTGGTTGAATGCGAATTTAACCCGGAAGCTAATTTGGTTGAGTTTTTGTTTAGCCCTGCCAACATTAAAAAAAGTGTAGAAAAAGAAGCGCTTAAGTTAGCTGCAGATATTGCCGAAAAACTAGGCATTATTGGGATACTGGCAGTTGAATTATTTTTAACAAAAGACGGAAAAGTACTCGTTAATGAAATTGCTCCTCGCACGCACAATAGCGGACATCACACCATAGAAGGAAATATTACTTCGCAATTTGAACAACAATGGCGGGCAATTTTAAATTTACCGCTTGGCGATACTGCTATCATAAAAGCCGGTGTAATGGTAAATTTATTAGGTGATTTTGGTCATGAAGGATTTGCAATTTACCAGGGATTAGACGACGTTTTAAAATTCAGTGGTGTCTATGTTCATCTCTACGGCAAGGCTACAACCAAACCGTTCAGAAAAATGGGACACGCAACCATTGTAGACGACGATATTTTAAAAGCCAAGCAAAAGGCAAAAATGGTTAAAAACACTTTGAAAATAATTGCTTAGCCCTTACCTTTAGTATATGGAAAAACGTACTTGTCCTGAATGCGGAGAAATTATAAAAGGGCGCGTTGATAAAAAATTTTGCAGCGATATGTGTCGCAATTCGTTCAATAATAAAATTAACAGCGATACCAATAATTACGTTAGAAACATAAATAACTTTTTGCGTAAAAACAGGCGGATATTAGAAGAAAACCTTAAAGGAGATACAACTAAGATCGCGAAACAAAAATTAATTGATAAAGGCTTTAATTTTAATTTTTACACGAATACCATTACTACAAAAAATAATCACACCTATATTTACTGTTATGAATTTGGTTACTTACCGCTTGAACAGGAGCAGATCTTAATCGTAAAAAAGAAAACCGATAATTAATTTAAAATCTTGATTCCATGAAAAAATATTTGATAATGATCGTAGGTATGTTTTTTCTTTCGGTAAATGCACAAACCAAGATTAAAAACGTAACATGGGTTCTAAAAAAAATTGAAGATAAACGAGATAACACTTCCCTTTTAATAAACAACAACTATTCTGTGTTACGCTTTAGTGATAGCACTTACACCGGATATGGCTGTAATGCCTTTTCCGGTAAATATAAAATTACCGGCAACAAGATCAATTTTATTGGCGGCATGTTAAATACCGACCAAGGATGCACAGATCCTGAAGACTATAAGGCAGAAGACATTATGATGCAAAATTTCACACAGTTAGATTATTTGCAATCAGGCGATTCGTTATTTTTAAAAAAAGGCACTCGCATTGTATTTACCTATGTGATACGAAAGGAAAAGTAACTATTGTCCTTGCTCTTCGTTAATATAAAAAAGCTTATAGTATTTTAAACCTTTTTCTTCGTCAAAACCGCGCTCTACATAATCGTGGCGTGAGTGAATGTATATGTGAAAATTCTTATCCAACTTCACAACACTGCGCATATATTTTTGATTCTTTTTAACCGCCGTTTGCGAAACATCAAACTCATCAATAGCAGTTAGATCCATTTTTTTTGTAAAATCGTTACGG
>JALHPG010000055.1:0-10683 GCA_022842625.1 Bacteroidia bacterium
GTAATATAAAAAACACTAATCGATGGGCGATTAGTGTTTTCTTTGAGTTCCAGCCCTCTATCCCTGGATCAACGCTGTTAATCACCTCCACTTATTTTACACTGAGCTTCAAACTCGTTTGAAAGCGAAGGATGAAAAATAAAAAACAAGACTCGCGTTGCGAGGCTGGTTTTCTTTGATTTCCAGCCCTCTCCATGGGTCAACGCTTTAATCCATCTCCCGCTACCAATTGTGTCGGAACGACACAAAGAATGCAAAAAGAGGTTCAAACTAGTAACCTCTTAATAGAAAGCCACCAAACTATTTGGCGGCTTTGTTTTTTTCTGTAATTTTCATAAACCGGTCAAATTCTTGAATGGCCATCATGTTTTTTTCAAGTTGATAAAATAAGTCTAAAGTTTTACTGTTTTTTGTGCCGGTATGACACAAATAATCGCCAAAGTTGTTCAATCTTTCCGTGACTTGTTCTACCAAGGCACGGTTATTTGGGAGCTTTAGCACAACATTTTTTTGAACAAAAACAATTTATTTCAGCTTAGAGAGAACCTCTTGTTTACGTCTGCGGCTGGCTTCAAACTCCTTTTTGTCTTTCATTTCAATAATAAAAGGATCACCCTTACTGTATTTTTCAATGTGATGCACATTAATGATCACTTCCTTATGTATTCGCACAAAAAAATCAAAGCTCTGCAAATATTCTTCAAACTCTTTTAAAGTACGTGATGATGTATATTTTTCTAAAGTGGAAATGGTAATAGAAGTATAATTTGATTCGCCCTCTATATATAGGATATCACTTACTTTAACAAATCTTACCGCATCTTTTTGGTGCAAGGCAATTTTCTTTTCGGTAACGTCTGCATCTACTAGTTGTAAAAGGTTGATTACCTGTGGTTGTGTATTACTTTTTTTGCCTTTTGTTTCTATAGCCTTTGTAACAGCATCTTTTAATAGGTCTATGGCAACAGGTTTTAGTAAATAATCTAAAGCGCTAAATTTAATGGCGTTAATGGCGTATTGATCGTAACTGGTTACAAAAATGACATCAAAGGGCAATACAGTAAATTTTTGTAACAATGTAAATCCATTACCAGTGGGCATTTGTATATCTAAAAAAACCAAATCAACTGGGGTTTTCAAAATGAAGTCATATGCTAGCTGTGCCGATGTAGCTTCTCCTAAAATGTTTACTTCAGGGCAAAACTCTTTAAGCAACTGGATTAAAACAGCTCTACTACTTTTTTCATCGTCAACTATCAATGCATTAATCATACTTAATCAATTTAACTTATCCATAATTCTATTCGGGTACCACAACTATTGTTGTTCTCATCTTTTAGATCACTCACTGCCATTTGCGATTTTCCTGTATCAATCTGCTTACTCAACACGTCTAATCGTTGCTTGGTTAATTGCATTCCTAATGATTTATGACCTGGCGTTTTTTTAATTTCGGCACTTTTTTGTCTGCCCACACCATTGTCTTCTATAATAATATAGGCGCCTGTATTATTTGGTTTAACTTCAACTTTTATTACGCCTTTTCTTATGCCTTCTAATGGCATAATGCCATGCCATATAGCGTTTTCAATAAATGGTTGTATGATCATACTTGGCACCAATATATTTTCAATATCAATGGCTTTATCTATATCTAAATTAAAAATAAAACTATTCTCAAACCTTAACTGTTCTAATTCAACATAAAGTTTCAAAGTTTCAAATTCTCTGCTAAGCGATATAACGCTCTCGTTGGCATTGTTTAATACCTGCCGTATTAAATGACTAAATTTTGTAAGGTAAGTGTATGCTTCCTTATGATTTTTTTGCAAAATATATTCTTGTATGCTGTTAATGGCGTTAAAAATAAAGTGCGGGTTCATTTGCGCTCTTAGCGCCATCATTTGGTATTCTGCCAGCTCTTTATTAATACGTGTTTTTTCTTGTTCGCGTTTTTCAATGGCATTCAATCGCCAAACTATAATGCCGGCAATTAAAAATATCCCTAATAATACCTCAGCTACAATAAACCACCAAGTTAGCCAAAATGGTTTTTTAATGGCAAACGAATACACAATGGTTTTTGATGCTATGCCGTTATTATTTAAGCCTGTAACGTATAATGTATAATTGCCATGTGTCAAATTATTAAACTCCAGCAAATTTGAATTTCCCTCTTTTTCAATCTCACTCTGGCCACTTAACTTATATTTAAAATTTATTTTACTCGCATCCTTATAGTTTAAAACATCTATATAAAATTTCAAATTGTTTTCGTCATAATTTAATTCTAAAGACTTGCTGTAATTCGTAACCACCTCATTAATAAACAAATTTTTTATGTAGGTTTTTGGCGGTTCAGTATTGTAAACTGCATCATTCAAATAAATTACTGCCAAACCTTTTTTAGTGCCCAGCCATAATTCATTATGGCGCAAGGCTATTTTATTTACCTCGTTGCTTGGTAAGCCATTGGTAATATCATAATTGCGTAAATTTTTAATTTTAAAACTGTTTGCTTCAAACAATATATGACTAACCCCTTTATTGGTGGCTACCCACAAATCGTTATTCAAACCTAAGGTTACGGAGTTACATATGTCCGAGGCTAAACCATCACTCATGCTAATTTGGATTAAAACATTTTTATCTTTTATTAAAACACCGTTAGCTCTCGTGCAAATAGCAATAACTTCGTTTCTAATGAGCTTAATATCCGAAATACGCGAGGCAAATAACTTATTTTGCGTTTTTAGCTCTAAAAATTTTTTATCCTTAAATAAATACAATCCATTTAAGGTACCCACATAAATGTTTTTGTCTTCGGTAATACAAAGCGCTTTTCCTCGGGCTGGTAAATCGTAATGGTTAATTACTGATTGGTTTTCGGCTTCTACTAAGTCTGTAGAGCTTATAGCAAAATATCCTTTATCATCCTTGTAAAATGATAAGGCGGCACTCGCAAAATCAGTACCTCGCAGTTTTAACGATTCAAACTTGTTAAATTTTTTGTTGGCAATACCGGTAATAATTCCTGCTGTGTATTTTATGCCTTTGTGTTGATAAACATTAAACACATCCATAGCCGATAAGTAAGGAAGGCTCGAAATAAGTGTGGCTCTACTTTGTTTATCAATTATAAATATATCGTGCTTGGTATTTACAGCCCAAACAGTATCGTTAATAACCGTAGTCTCTATAATCTTTTCTTCAAGCCCTGGTATATCGTTATAAACTTTTAACCCTAAAGTATTGGCGTAATACAATCCATTCTCTAATGAGCTAAGCCATAAACCATTTTCAAAATCGGCGCAAACCGAACTTACACTTAAACCCGGTAAATTAGTAATGGGCTTCTCCTTTAAATTAAGATTTTGAAATTGCAATGCACCTCCCTTAGATAAACCAACCCAAATATTTTTTTTGGCATCTTCGTATAAAGAAATAATACTTTGCTCAAATTCTTTTTTTTCTACTGTTCCATTTTTCGATAAAATGTAAAGATCATTTATGTAAGCTAATAATATTCTACCATCGCTCAATAATAAATGCCGGTGTATGGGTTGGTGATTAACTTTATTAGGTTTTACAATGGTAAAAAAGGGTTTATAGTCCGTAATATTTACTTCAACATTAAACGAATAATTTTGTTTCGATTGGTTTAAATAACTGCGCGATGTGTTGTTTGAAAACACCTTTGAGCTTATTATGGCTCCTTTCTCTGGTTCGGTTATAATCGTATTTACGGTGTCGGCATAATCACTAAACTCAATAAACAATTCGTAATTGTTTTTAGGATCAATTTTTAAAAGCGAACTAGCAGTACCCAACCAAACCTCGTTTTTATCATTCACATAAATTGAATAAATTACCCTTCTGCCATTTTTTAATTGTTTAGCAATTTTATCTGAGCAAGTTACTTTGTAAAACGTATCGTTTAAAAAATAAGCTATTTGACCATTAAAACCGGTCATCCAAATTTTACCTGTTTTATCTTCAAACAAATTAAAAACAGTATTATCAGGCGCGCCTTCTTTGGTTGTAAAAACTGTAAATCCGGTATTGTTGTATCTAAAAACACCGGCATCGGTCGAACCCCAAATGTAACCTTTGCTGTCTTGCATAATAGCATACACCTCGCTACTGGGTAAGCCTTGTTCTGTATTAAAATTTTTAAAATTGTACTGTTGCGAAAAACTTACGCGGGTAATCAGTAGAAATAACAGTATGTATTTTTTTGTTCGTAATAGCACTTTACAAAGTAATAACAAAAATTGAAAATACACCTTAAACTACTTAAAAGCGTGCTTAAAAGTTAGTTAACGGTTGGGATGCTTAAAATGGCTTGGGGTAAATTAGTTACCTAAAATTCTCTTACTAAATCATATGAAAAAAATCTATTTATTTTTTGCATTATTCACTTTAAATATAACTTTTAATGCGCAAACATATAATTATGCGTTCAAATTTGGCGATGCCGCACTTCAACAGGCTAGAGCTGTTGCACATGATGCTCTCGGTAATGTATATGTGGGTGGAGATTTCGCTGGGGTTATAGATTTAGATCCGGGTCCCGGAACGTCGAGTTTTACAGCTGTTAGTGGTGATGGTTTTCTTGTAAAACTTAGTCCTACGGGAACTTACATTTGGGGCTTTGTTATTTCGGGTACTGGTGCCGAAGGCATAACCGGGATTTCAGTTGATAATTCAAATAATGTTTTTATCACTGGCTCATTTGGAAGTACAGCAGATTTTGATCCTTCCGTTGCAGTAACAAATTTAATTAATAGTGGAAGTCAAGATGCCTTTGTAGCAAAATATAATAGTGCGGGCGCTTTTCAATGGGCTTTTAAAATGGGGGCTGCGAATTATGATATAGGTTACAAGATTACCAATGATCAATTAGGAAATGTTTTAGTAGCAGGTGATTTTCAAAACACTGTAGATTTTGATCCTAGTGCAGGTACCGCAACATTAACAACATTAGCAGGCGATGCATTTTTAGCTAAATACAATACAAGTGGCAACTATATTTGGGCTTTAAGTGTTGGTTCATCAACTTCTACAAGCGAAGGTTGGTGTGTTGCAACAGATTTAAGTAACAATGTCTTTTTATCTGGTCAATTTATGGGTACAAAAGATTTCGACCCTTCAATATCAACTTTTACTTTAACTTCTTATGGCAGTAGAGATGGTTATTTAGCAAAATACAATTCTACAGGTAATTTTCAATGGGCCTTAAGCCTTGGTTCAAATAATTCTGATTATGCCAGTTGCGTACAGACCGACAATTTGGGAAATGCTTTTCTTTCAGGTTCTTTTCAAAATACAGTAGATTTTGATCCATCAATTGCTAACTATACACTTACAGCTTTTGGATCTGATGACATTTATTTAGCAAAGTATAGCCCAAGTGGTAGTTTTATTTTTGCTAATAAAATAGGCGGAACAAACGTTGATTTTACAAGGGCTCTTGATATTGATGCCGCTAATAATGTTTTTTTAACAGGATATTTTAGAGGTACCGCTGATTTTGACCCAAGCATTTCTACTGCAACAATTACAGCTTTAGGCTTTAATGATATGTTTGTGGGGAAATATAATTCTGTTGGTCAATATCAATATTCGTTTAGTGTTGGCAATACAGGTTTTGATGAGGGTACCGATATTAGTGTTGGGAGTAACGGCTACTTTTATGTTGCTGGTAGTTTTGAAGGTACAGCAGATTTTAATCCTGGTATTGGAATAAATAACTTAGTATCAAGTGGGAATTTGGATGCGTACATTGCAAAATACGCTGATTGTTTAGCTCAACCTTCTCAACCATCTGTAATTTCAGGAGGTAATACCTTTTGTTTAGGTGCGTCGCCACAAAACTACAGCGTTGCACTTGTAAGCGGAGCAACTTCATATTCCTGGAGTTTACCGGGTGGATGGACTGGCACAAGCACAACAAATATAATTACCTCAACAGTTGGTATTACTGGAGGAAACATCTCTGCGTATGCAATAAATGCATGTGGTACGAGTTCGGCACAAGTATTAACAGTAACAGTAAATCCTTCTCCAACCATCACAGTAAACAGCGGCAGCATTTGTAGCGGTAATAGTTATACTATGAATGCAAGTGGTGCAAACACTTACACCTACCAAGGTGGTAATGCAGTTGTTTCTCCAACTTCAACTACAAGCTATACAGTTGTTGGCACAAACACCTTGGGCTGTGCTTCAAATATTGCAACAAGTAACGTTACCGTAAATCCAAACCCAACTGTTACTGCTGTTAGCAATACATCTCTATTATGTGTTGGTCAATCAGCAACATTAACAGCAAGCGGCGCTTCAACTTACACTTTTAATCCAGGTGGTTCAGGTGCTAACATTACTGTTTCTCCAACTGTAACCACAACTTACACAATCACAGGTACAAATACTTTCGGTTGCCAAAATACAACTTCGTTTACTCAAAGTGTAAGTGCATGTACAGGCATAAACACAAATGCCAATGTTAAATTGAGCGGATTCGAATTATACCCTAATCCAACAAGTGCAATCTTAACTATTGAACTGAATACGATTAACGAAAGCACTACCATCGCATTGTATAATTCAATCGGTCAATTACTAACTAAAGAAAATTTGATCACAACAAAGCGGACAATTGATTTAAATAATCTTGCTAACGGAATATATTTTGTGAAAGTTCAAAACGAAAATCAATTTACAATTAAAAAAATAATTAAACAGTAATCAATAATGTATTCAAAAAAAATCTTAATATTATTAATTCTAACTCTTTATATGTTTGTTAGCAAGTCGCAAACATTTCAATGGGCTAGCAAATTTAGTGGCTCATTCGACAACATCGCTAAAGCTATAAAACACGATTCTAATGGTGATGTTGTTGTTGCCGGTAAATTTTTAGGGACAGTTGACTTTGACCCAAGTGCCACTGTGTTTAACTTAAGCTCTGCTGGCTCTTCAGATATTTTTATTGTTAAGCTAAATTCAGCTGGCAATTTAGTTTGGGCAAAAAAAATTGGAGGCAATCTTACCGATGAGGCATTGGGTTTAGCAATTGATGCTAATAATAATATTTACGTAACAGGTATTTATGCTTCGTCAACAGATTTTGATCCTGGCATAGGCACATCCACTTTAAATTTTTCTGGCGGTGCAAGTGATGGCTTTGTTTTAAAACTTCAATCAAACGGTGATTTTGTATGGGCAAAAAGTATAGGAGGCGCTAATTTAGATATTTGCCAATCTATTGATGTAGATAATGCAGGTAACTGTTTTATTACTGGAAAGTTTGAGGGAAATGTTGATTTCGATCCGAGTGCCTCAGTATATTCTTTAATAAGTAGTGGAACTTACGATAGCTTTATAGAAAAACTAGATGCAAGCGGTAATTTTTCCTGGGCGGTTAAAATTGGTAGCGCTTACAATTTTGAAAACGGTTGGTCAATAAAAATTGATGGATTAAACAATGTTTTTGCAAGTGGTGCATTAGGCGCTACTAACGTGGATATCGATCCAGGCACAGGTGTGACTTTAGTTTCAGGGGGGATTTACTTAATTAAATTAACTAATTCAGGTTCTTTTATTTGGGGCAAAGCTTACGATGCATCTTTTGCTTATGGTCTAACATCAGACGCTAATGGTAATGTATACAGCTGCGGCCATTTCGCTTCAACTATAGATCTTGACCCAGGTCCTGGCACCTACACAGTCTCACCTAATAGCGGGAGCTCCGATATTTACATTCAAAAGTTAGATGCACTAGGTAATTTTATTTGGGCTCAGCAAATTGGTGGCCAGGGTTTTGATAGAGCATATTCTATTAGTAGTGATGGTGCAGGCAATCTTGTTTTGTGTGGTGAGTTTTCTAACATTATTGATTTTGATGCAAGTGCAGCAACATATACTTTAAATTCTAATTCAGGCAAAGCATGTATAATTAATTTAGATGCAAATGCTAATTTTTTATGGGCCGGTCAGTTAGTATATAATAACCCAAACTATGTTTCCTCAGATAACACAGGAAACTTGTATTATTGCTCTTCATTTGTTGGGTCTGGCGATTTAGACGCAACATCTGGTATTGCAACATATACAGCAACCGGGCTTGGTACGGCCGATGCTTTTGTTTCAAAAATCGCCATAAATTTAGTTAACGGCATCCATGATCAATCAATTGAATATAATTCCGCAATTCAAGTGTATCCTAACCCCACGAGCGGTGATTTTTTTATAAATGCAATTTACAACTCAGAAACAATTCACATTTACAATACACTTGGACAAGAGCTTGCCTTTACATCCCTCTCTTCTGGAGAAGGGTTAAGGATTAAGTTAGAACAACCCAACGGAATTTACTTTATTCGAATAGGCAACTCAACAAAAAAAATAATAAAGCAATAAGTTGCTACTGATAAGAATATCATTTATTACTATTTATATAAAACAATCTATGAAAAGGTTTAAAAAAATTATCGCCCTTACTTTTTGTATCGTAACTTCAATTAGTTATGCAAAAAATCCTTCTCCAATTTCAAATCAGAATAATTCCTCACCCTTAGTTGGCTTCACTGAAAATAAAGGGCAGGTTCACGATGGTTTTTTTAATCCCCGGCCTGATGTTTTGTATAGCGGTACCGATGGAAAAATGTCTTATCACATTAAAAGTAACGGAATTTCATTACAACTAAACAGGTTAAATACTGTAAAGGGCATTAATGAATTTCAGAATCCGTTAAGCAAAAAGCAAAATTTTGATAGTACGCAAAATAATAGTCTTTCCATCTATAGAATTGATATGAATTGGTTAGGCATAAATAAAAATGCTTTGATTAGTAAAGATGATGCATTTGATGGATATGAGAATTATTATTCTGAAGCTGCACAGAGTGGCGCAACAGAAGTGAAAACCTACAAAGGAATTACATTTAAAAATATTTACAATAATATTGATTTGCATTATTATAGTAAAAATGGTGAATTGAAATACGATTACATTTTAGATCATGCCAAGGATTATTTACAAATAAAGTATGAAATTGAAGGGGCAACAGATATTTCTATAGACAAACTTGGGAATCTCTTAATTAAAACACCTTTTGGTACTTTGTCAGAAGCAAAGCCAACTGTTTATCAAAATGGAAAAATTTTGGAAGCCGATTGGCAACTATCTGGAAAAATAATTAGCTACAAAATAAATAATTATATCCCTGATGATCCTTTAGTAATTGACCCAATAACTCGTGTTTGGGGAACATACTATGGTGGAATAAATAGTGAGGCTGCTAATAACTCTTTTACTGATCAGCTTGGATTCGTTTATATTTACGGATCTACTTACGGTTCGTTTGGCACTGTAGTTGCAACACTTGGCAGTCATCAAAGCACATTCGGTGGTGGTGGAGCAGATGATGGTTACCTGGCAAAGTTTAATTCAAGTGGTGTGCGTCAATGGGCAACATACTATGGCGGTGCTAAAGGAGAAACATTTCAATGTGGTGCGGCCGATGCTTCCGGAAACTTATATCTAAGTGGTATCACAACTTCAAGTGCGGTTGGCACGGCTGTTGCAACTGCGGGAAGTCATCAATCCTCTTTTGGTGGTGGCTCTCCAAGTGCTTCTGATGCGTTTTTAGTAAAATTCAATAATAACGGTTTGCGTCAGTGGGCAACATTCTACGGTGGAACTGATAGTGAGTTTGGATATGGTTGTTCAGTAGATCCAAGTGGAAATGTTATTATTTGCGGTTCAACAGGTAGTAGTTCAGCTATTGCTACTCCTGGTAGCCATCAGCCTAATTTTTCTGGTGGATTTTTTTTGGATGGCTTTGTAGCTAAGTTTAATAGCGCAGGTGTTAGGCTGTGGGGTACATATTATGGCGGAAACGGTGTTTATGACGAAATGTATTCTTGTAAAACAGACAATTCCGGAAATGTTTATTTGGTTGGGCGGACCGCTACTCCAACTAGTACAATTATCTATACTCCAGGTGCGCAACAAACTATCTATGGCGGTAATTCTCAAGATGGTTTAATTGTAAAATTCAATTCAGCAGGAACTCGTGTTTGGGGAACTTATTACGGCGGTCTAGGATTTGATGAAGCAAGAGATCTTGCTGTTGACAATACTAATAGTTGTTTATATGTTGTAGGAACCGCCGCTTCAAGCAGCGGCACTACCATTGCTACATTAGGTAGTCATCAACCGGCCATCGGTTCTGGCTCTATTAATGATGCGTTTCTGGCAAAATTTGATTTGAACGGTGTTCGCCAATGGGGCACGTATTATGGTGGTACAGGTGCTGATTTAGGTAACGGTTGTGTTCTTGATGCAACTGGTAATTTCATTTATATTACTGGAAGCGCAGCAACTACTACTGGAACTGCCATTTCTAGCGCTGGTAGTTATCAAACAACTTATGGTGGTGGTACATACGATGCTTTTATTGCTAAATTTTCAGCTGCTGGTATTAGGCAGTGGGGAACTTATTATGGTGGAGCAGCAACCGACTACGCATGGAGATGTTCAATTGATATCGTCGGCGATCTTTATGTTGCTGGTGATACGCAGTCAAACACAGGTACTATAATAGCAACACCTTCTAGTCACCAACCTATACACGGTGGTTCTTATGATGGTTTTTTAGTGAAGTTTAATGATTG
>JALHPG010000055.1:10693-22200 GCA_022842625.1 Bacteroidia bacterium
CTTCAGTTTTTGGTAGCTCCTTGGTTTGTTCAAATGGCGGCTCACAAACATATAGTATTTCAAGCGTTTTAGGTGCCAGTTCTTATAGTTGGAATTTACCTGCAGGTTGGAGTGGTACAAGTACTTCTACTGCAATAACTGTAACACCTGGTGTAAATAGTGGCATCATTAGTGCTAGCGCAATTAATGCATGTGGTTCAAGTCCACTGCAAACACTTAGTGTTACGATAGTAATTACGCCCACTCTAATTTTAAATCCTGTAAACGCAACTGTTTGTGCTGGTAATAGCACAACACTAAGTGTAAGTGGTGCTTCCGGCTATACTTGGAATCCCGGCGCGTTCAATGCAGTTACTTTTATTGTCACGCCTAGTGTAAGTACAATTTACACAGTTACAGGTAATAATAGTATTTGTTTCGACACAAAAACTGTTTCTGTAAATGTATCTACATTAAATGTAACGGCATCAACTCCTTCTTCAAATATTTGTTTTGGCACTACAACAAGTTTAACTGCAAATGGTGCTAATACCTATACCTGGCAACCACTAAATTTAACTGGCGCAACTCAAACATTACAGCCAATTAATACCATTACTTACAGCGTCACCGGTACAAATACATTTGGTTGTATTTCAACAAGTACAATTCAAATTATTGTCAATCCTAATCCTACAGTTACGGCCAGCGCCAGCAATTCAAGTATTTGTTCAGGAAACACTGTAAGCTTATCAGCAATAGGTGCATTAACTTACACTTGGCTACCAGGTAATATTATAAGTCCTAACACTACAGTTTCTCCATCATCTAGTATCATATATACTGTTACTGGTTCCTATGCTAATGGATGCACTAATACAAAAACAATTTCAATTAATGTAACAATAACTCCAACTTTAAATATTGTAGCCACTGGTACTTTCATTTGCCTGGGTAATTCAGTTACAATTGTTGGGTCAGGTGCAACTTCCTATAGTTGGAATACAGGTTCAACTAGTAGTTCAATTATCGCTACACCAACGCTGAATACTACTTATGCGCTTACAGGAACAAATGGAATAAATTGCACCGATACAAAATCAATTAACATTATCGTAAATACAAATACAGTAAACATAAATGTAATTAGCAGTCCAACTGTAATCTGCAGTGGTAACAATGCAAATATAATTGCGTCAGGTGCTTTAACATATAGTTGGAGTACAGGTTCAACTAACTCTAATATAAATGTTTCTCCAATTACCTCAACTGTGTATACAGTTACAGGTAATGATATTTCTAATTGCAGTAATACTAAAACAATTTCTTTACTTGTTAATCCTAGTCCAACCGTAACCGCTGTTAGTAGTTCATCTTTACTTTGTTTTGGTCAAAGTGCAACCTTAACAGCAAGCGGCGCTAATAATTATACATGGTCACCGGGTGGTGCAGGCGCATCTATTGTTATAAGTCCAACAACAAATGCAACCTATTCATTAATTGGTGTTGCTGCTAACGGTTGTCAGAATACCACATCATTAACCCAAAACGTGAGCGCTTGCACAGGCATAATTTCAAAAGCCTTTGTCACACTGAGCGGAGTCGAAGTGTATCCCAATCCAACTAATAGCATTTTAAATATTGAGTTAAATATATTTAACGAAAAAACGAGTATTGAAATATATAATTCAATAGGGCAATTACTACTAAAAGAAAAAGTAGCCACAATAAAACATCCAATCAATTTAAGTTCATGCTCTAACGGAATTTATTTTGTAAAGGTGTTAGATGAAACTGGTTTTGTAATTAAAAAGATTATAAAAGACTAATGTATTATTTAAATAAACTAATTTACTTTACAACGCCTCCGAGAAATCGGGGGCTTTTTATTATTGTGCTGATCTGACACTAAATATATTATCGAACACAGCAATTCCAAAAGGCCAAAAAAAGTCCTCGCTAAAATATCTTGCGTGAAATACAGTGAAAAAACGTTGAGTTTATTGGAGAAACGTTGAAATTCAGTCAAATTCACTGGGACATGACGAGAACCATTAAGCAGTGATTTTCAAAATTAAACAACGGCACACAACTTTTTTAGGCGACTTTTTCCATTTTTTAGCGTGCCCGAGTGTTATTGTGCCAAGCCTAAATGCCCTCGTTTTTTGGGAAATATGCCCCGGGGTAGGTGTTCTTTCATCCGCATACACCACACCCAATTATTGCTCCAGCCCTCCTCCCTGGATCAATGCAGTTAACCCATCGTAATAATAGTATTCTCATTAGCGATTAGGTTTTCTTTGAGTTCCAGCCCTCCCCTTGGATCTGCGCTAGCTAACCCATCACAAATTCATTGGTTTCTTAACTATCATTTTACCAAAAAATCTGCTATATTTAAACCTGAGCATATTACCTAATGTTATGAACCAAAATCCTGAACAAATAGCCCGCGATCACATCGATAAGCAATTGCTTGCTTGTGGTTGGATTATTCAGGATAAGAAAAAAATTAATTTAGCCGCCGGTATAGGTATTGCTGTTCGCGAATACCAAACAGATATTGGACCCGCTGATTATGTTTTGTTCGTAGATAAAAAAGCAGTTGGTATTATTGAAGCAAAACGCGAAGAAGAAGGTGTTCGTTTATCAACCGTCGAAGATCAATCTGTAAAATACGCTAATGCTAAACTTCGTTTATTAAATAACGATCCTTTACCCTTTGTTTATGAAAGCACAGGCGAAGTAACTCGCTTTACCGATTATAGAGATCCAAAACCTCGTTCTCGCCAAGTGTTTACCTTCCATCGCCCTGAAACATTTTTGCAATGGGCTAATGAAAGCAAAACTTTACGCGCACGTTTACAAGATATTCCTACTTTACCAACAGATGGTTTACGTGATTGCCAAATAACTGCAATTACTAATTTAGAAAAATCATTTAAAGACCAACGCCCAAAAGCCCTTATACAAATGGCTACAGGCTCGGGCAAAACTTTTACTGCAATTACTGCTATATACCGTTTACTAAAATTCGCTAAAGCAAAACGCATTTTATTTTTAGTAGATACCAAAAATCTTGGTGAACAAGCCGAAGGTGAATTCCGCTCGTTTACAGCTAATGATGATAATCGTTTGTTTACCGAATTATATGGCGTAACTCGTTTAAGTAGTTCGTTTATTCCTAACGATTCGCAAGTTTATATTAGCACCATTCAACGCATGTATTCTATTTTAAAAGAAACGGACTTAGATGAAAGCGCTGAAATTGAAAACCCTAACGAAACTCTTTTCGAACAGAAAGAAGCAATACCCGTTGGGTACAATGAAAAAGTACCCATTGAGTTTTTTGACTTTGTAGTCATAGATGAATGCCACCGTAGTATTTACAATTTGTGGAAACAGGTACTTGATTATTTTGATGTGTTTCAAATTGGTTTAACTGCAACTCCTGATAACAGAACCTTTGGTTATTTTAATCAAAATTTAGTTTGCGATTATGGTTACGAAAAAGCTGTAATTGACGGTGTTTTGGTGCCATATAATGTGTTTACAATTGAAACACAAATCACCAAACAAGGAAGTAAAATTAGTATTGGCGAAAAAGTGGATAAACGCGAACGCCTTACCCGTAAAAAGTTTTGGGAAGCTATTGACGAAGATATTGAATACAGCGGCAAACAACTCGATAAAGATATTGTAAACCCAAGTACTATACGCACCATTATAAAAGCGGTTAAAGAAAATATGCCCGCCATGTTTCCTGATCGTATGGATGCAAATGGACAATTTGAAGTGCCTAAAACTTTAATATTTGCCAAAACCGATTCGCATGCCGAAGATATTATTGAAATTGTGCGCGAAGAGTTTGGTGAAGAAAATAAATTCTGCAAAAAAATAACTTATAAAAGCGACGAAGATCCAAAATCTGTTTTGCAACAATTTCGTAATGATTATTTTCCGCGCATTGCTGTTACGGTAGATATGATTGCAACTGGAACTGACATTCGTCCTTTAGAAGTATTGTTATTTATGCGCGATGTTAAAAGCCGCAGTTATTACGAGCAAATGAAAGGACGAGGTACACGTACCTGTTCTGTTGAAGAATTAAAAGCAAAAGGTACACCATCGGCAAAATATAGTAAAGATCATTTTGTAATTATTGATGCCATTGGTGTTGAGAGTTCTCAAAAAACAGATAGCCGCCCTTTAGAAAAAGCACCGGGTGTTTCTTTAAAAGATGTATTGCAAAATATTGCAATGGGTAATACCTCAGAAGAAATGTTGAGTACACTGGCTAACCGTTTAATACGTTTAGAAAGACAACTATCCGAAAAAGATAAACTACAATTTGCAGAGCATGCAAAAGGTTTTACAATTAACCACATTGTAAAACAATTATTAAATGCGCACGATCCTGATTCAATTTCTGCAATTGAAACAAAAATTAAAAAAGATTTAAAAGGTGAAGCGCCTGCCATAATTGAAACCGCTATTAAAAAAGGCAAACAAAAACTAATAGAGGCCGCCGTGGATGTTTTTAATGATCCTAACTTGCGCGATTTTATTGTGGACATTCGTAAAAAGTACGACCAAATTATTGATGTTGTAAATATTGATACCATCACTAATATAGGTTGGGTAAAAGACCAAGCCGCTGCTGCCACAACTGCCATTAACGATTTTAAAGAGTGGATAAAAACTAATAAAGATGAAATAATTGCTTTACAGATTTTTTACGGGCACCCCTATCGCAGGCGAGAGCTTACCTATAAAATGATAAAGGATCTTTACGAATTATTGGTTTTACAAAAACCTTTATTAAAATTAAACATGGTGTGGGATGCTTTTGCTACAGAAGAGGATAATGAAGCTAAAGAAAAATTAATTAAACGTTTGCCGCGCACCGAAAAACCAAAGCAGGATTTAGTGCTGTTAGTTTCATTAATACGTAAAGCTATTGGAGTGGATGAATGGATTACTTCTTACGATAAAACAGTAGATAAAAACTTTGCCGATTGGGTTTGGAAAAAACAAGCCGGTAACGCACCTAAATTTAGCGAAGAGCAAATGCAATGGTTACGGATGATGAAAGATTATGTAGCCAATAGTTTTCATATAGATAAGGATGATTTTGATTTAAGCCCTTTTAATGCCGAAGGCGGACTAAGCAAATTTTGGCAATTGTTTGGCGAACAAACAGATGAAATTATTAATGAGTTAAATGAAGTTTTAGCAGCGTAATGGATGAAATAAAAAAACATAAATGGTTAATATACTGGTGTTCTTTTGGATTACTTGTTTTAC
Source organism: Bacteroidia bacterium (assembly GCA_022842625.1). Taxonomy (GTDB): domain Bacteria; phylum Bacteroidota; class Bacteroidia; order B-17B0; family Aurantibacillaceae; genus Aurantibacillus. Next base: position 15,977 of record JALHPG010000055.1, read on the forward strand.
TTTTTGTGTTGACTGCTTTGTTTTTTGAACATAAACCATGGATTGGAAATGTTCTTCAAGCTTTGGGTACAATTACTGGAATTTATCTAACATTAATTTTATTTCTTCATTCTAAAGAAGGTACTGATAAGCAATTTAGAGAACACTTAGATCATCTTCAAAATTTAAATCATAAACAAATTGAAGCATTGCAACAATCTACAGAAAAACAAATAACAACTTTACATGAGTTAAATACAAAACAAATAACAGCATTACAAGACTTAACGGAAAAACAAATTGAAGCCCTGCACAAAACTACGTACGATCAAATTTCTGCCTTTGAAAAACAAATAAGAGAAGTAACCGACAAATTATCAGACAATTCAATATTGCTTGCAGAAATTTTAGGAAGAGAATTAGAGAAATCTTTAAATGTTTACAGTGATGCGATTCAAAGAGAAGAAGCACGATACAAAGATCTTACAGGTTTTAAATTACTAAGAACACAGCAGGAAAGACAAGATCAACTAAATAGACAGTGGAATAAAATTGAACAAATAAAAAGAGGCTCCGAATATCTAGTAAACAAATACAATCAGCTAAAATCATTTTTAGGATTTGGACAAAATAAACTAAATGGATAAGGTGGAAATTAAATTACCAAAAGATTGGAAGTTGTTACCTCTAGGAGATGTTGCTCTGTATCTTAATGGACGGGGGTTTAAAAAGACAGAATGGGAAACAGAGGGGTTACCAATTATTCGAATTCAAAATTTAAATAAAGCGGAGTCTAATTATAACTACACTAAAAAACAATTTGAACAAAAATACAAAGTTCAAAATGGAGATCTTTTGTTTTCTTGGGCAGCATCACTTGGCGTGTATATATGGAAAGGAAAAGACGCTTGGTTAAATCAGCATATATTTAAAATCGAACCAAAAGAATTTTGCGATAAAATATTTTTATATTATAGCTTAGAAAAAATAATTGCTGAACTATACTCCAAAACACATGGATCTGGAATGGTTCATGTTACAAAAAGCAAATTCGAATCTACTAAAATCCCCCTTCCCCCGCTCAAAACCCAACAAGCCATCGTCTCAAAAATAGAAGAACTATTTAGTGAATTAGATAATGGCATTACCAATTTAAAAACCGCCCAACAACAATTAAAAACCTATCGCCAATCTGTTTTAAAATGGGCTTTTGAAGGAAAGTTAACCAACAAAAAAGTAAAAGATGGTGCGTTGCCAAAGGGTTGGAAAATAACATCAATAGGTGAAATTTTTGAGGTTCATATCGGTTCAACTCCAAAAAGGAATGTACCAGAATATTGGGGTGGCGAAATAAATTGGGTAAGTAGTGGTGAAATTGCTTTTTGTAATATTACAAGCACTAAAGAAAAGATTACAAAGAAAGGTTTAGAGAATACTTCTTGCAAAGTACATCCTGTTGGAACAGTTATAATAGCAATGATTGGTGAAGGTAAAACAAGAGGTCAAGCTGCAATCTTAAAAATAGAAGCATCTCATAATCAAAATACAGCCGCAATTAGAGTAAATAGTGCTATCTATATATCAGAGTTATTGTATTACTATTTAGTTTTGAAATATGAAGACAATAGAAAAGTTGGTTCTGGTAATAATCAGAAAGCATTAAATAAAGAAAGAGTAAAAGCTATTCCAATCCCACATTTTCCTATTTCTGAACAAATCGAAGTTGTACAAGAAATCGAGAGTCGTTTAAGTGTAGCGGATAAAATGGAAGAAAGTATAAACCAAAGCCTACAACAAGCCGAGGCTTTGCGCCAAAGTATTTTAAAAAAGGCTTTTGAAGGGAAATTGAAATAGGAATGTATGGAAGGTTTTAGATTATTAAATTTTAAAATATGGGGGTTAAAAACTCATACGCGTTTTGAAAATATTGATTTTATTTTCACCGATGCAAATGATCATGGAAAAAAATTTCCATATATGTCTTTAATTATTGGTGCCAATGCAACTGGCAAATCAAGGCTTTTACGAGTAGTAGTTGAAATATTTAATGATCTATATAAATTACAAAAGGAACAAAATGAAATTTTCTCATTCAAAGGGGGATACAAAATAGAATATAGCCTAAACAAAAAAATATTTGTTATTGAAAATACTCGTACTGAATTAATAATTACTCAGAATGGGAGCAAAATTGCCATCAATAAATTATTATTACCTAATAAATTGATTGCTGCTTCATACAGTATAACTGACAGGTTCCCACATCAAACTAACAACTATACAAATCTGAGAACTGGACCAGGCAAAACAGTATTAAAAAACCGCTATGATAATGAATTATATGAATACCTTGGTGTAAGGACTTTTAATAATATGGCGTCTGCATCAGGCCATATTACAAGAACAATAGACTTACTTTTTAATTCTTATATAAATAATGAATTAAATGCATCTTTAAGCGAAGTTTTCAAAACTTTAAATTTTAGACCAGTTTTATCTATAGAATACAAATACAAAAGTTTTTCCTCTTTGCTTGGTAATGAAAAATTATCACTAAGCTATTTAAAAACATTTATTGAAAATTTAGATGAAAAGAAATCAGGATTCTCTTATAAATATTTTAGAGAATTATTAAACAATCCATCCCTTCAAAGTCAATTAATAGAATACGCCGAAACACTAAGGTCTAGAAGAAATCTAAAATCCCCGCTTATCTTTGATTTAGATTTCACGAATTATAATAGTTTTTATAATTTCATTTCTGAATATAGAATGCTGGACTTATTACGAAAATTAAACTTGGTAGGATATGGCGAAGTCCTTGTGTACAGAGATAATGGCGATAGATTTGATATAAATAAAGGGAGTTCGGGAGAAATAAACATTTTCACATCACTAATTTCCTTAGCGTGTGTAATAAAAGACTACAGCCTGATTTTGATTGATGAGCCTGAAATTAGTTTACATCCGAATTGGCAAATGAAATATTTAGATCTAGTAAATTCAATTTTTAAGACTTTATATTCTAATTGCCATTTTATTATTTGCTCACACTCACATTTTTTAGTTTCTGATTTAATACCAGAGTCATCGTTTATACTTTCACTAAAGAATGATGATAATATGAATTTAATAGCTACACCTATGCCTAGATCAACTTTTGGCTGGTCGGCCGAGCAAATTTTATTAGAAGTTTTTAATGTTCCTACTACTCGCAATTTGTACGTAGCTGATTTAATTGGAAATATTTTAAATTTAGTGGCAGCGCCGACAAAAAACTTAAATAGAATAAAAAAAGAAGTAAAGAAGATAAAAGAATACAATTTAGATAAACTTGAACATTCAGACCCATTAAAAGAAGTAATTGGAAAAATAATAAAAAAATATGGCTCGAATTAAAAATCTTAATAATATTTTCGATTACAGTTTACTTGGGAAAAATTTCACTCCAAGTCTTGGTGTTCAAAAGGTTATTGATAATCACGCTATAGTTACTGGAGATGATTGGTACTTAGCAAAATTCAATTCATTTCGAAAAGAATTTAAAGAATTTTATGTGAATAAACAGACTTTTAGATGTGGTATTTGCAGATTTAAAATACAAGCTGATGGACACTATCAAGACATTGATCATATTATCCCAAAATCAAGAAGAAAAAAATGGATTTTCACTTCAAAAAATTTAATTTGCACTTGCACACCTTGTAATAGGTTAAAAAATGCCGATAACACTATGCATACAAGTTATAATAGGGCTAGAGCATTTCCAGATGATAAAAATGCCTATTTGGTTTTCAATCCTCATTATGATAAATGGAGTGATCATTTTCAGATAGAAGATGGAATTTTCATTACTGCTAAATCTAGATCAAAAGGATATTATACAATTCAAGTTTATAGGTTATTTCGTTACCAAATTTGTATAAATTTAGCAGCGGAGCAAGAATCGCCAAATTTCAAAAATGACGCTATTAAAGTCTTAAAAAAACTTTATAAAACAACACCGGGTAGTAAAGAAGAAAAAGAACTAAAAATAGTAAAAAAGAAATTCGAAAAATTCTCAAAATGAGGAAAGAAACAACAGCAAACACATCAAGCATAGTAAGTAAAGTATGGGCATTTTGCCAAACCCTACGTGATGATGGTGTTGGCTATGGAGATTATTTAGAGCAGTTAACCTATTTGCTATTTTTAAAAATGGCAGATGAGTATAGCAAACCTCCGCATAACCGTAAAATGCCAATGCCAAAACAATTTGGCTGGGAGAGTTTAACCAATAAAAGTGGTAGTGAGTTAGAGAGCCATTATAATAAATTGCTGCGTGAGCTGGCAAAAGAAAAAGGCATACTTGGGCAAATATTTATTAAGAGTCAAAATAAAATTCAGGACCCAGCAAAGTTGTATAAACTCATTGCCCTTATTAATGCCGAGAATTGGATTTTAATGGGCGTAAAAGATAAGGGAGATATTTACGAAGGGCTTTTAGAAAAAAATGCAGAAGATACCAAAAGCGGTGCCGGGCAGTATTTTACACCACGCGCATTAATTAAAGCTATGGTAGAGTGTTTGCGTCCTGAGCCTATGAAAACCATTGCGGATCCTGCTTGTGGTACAGGCGGTTTCTTTTTAGCGGCCTATGATTGGATAGTTGATAATCAGGATTTAGACAAAGAAGCCAAAAAGTTTTTAAAATATAAAACCTTTTATGGTAACGAGATAGTTGCAAGTACAAGACGTTTAGCCTTAATGAATTTGTTTTTACATAACATTGGCGATATAGATAGTGATAATTTTATTTCTCCATACGATTCGTTAATAACAGATTCAGGAACACGTTATGATTATGTATTAGCCAATCCACCATTCGGTAAAAAAAGCAGCATGACCTTTACTAATGAGGAAGGGGAGCAGGAGAAAGAAGACTTAACTTATAATCGTCAGGATTTTTGGGTAACCACCAGTAACAAGCAATTAAATTTTTTGCAACATATTCATACCATGCTTAAAACAACCGGTATGGCAGCTGTTGTGTTGCCCGATAATGTTTTATTTGAAGGTGGAGTAGGAGAAACCGTTCGTAAAAAATTAATGGAAACAATGGATTTGCATACGATCCTTCGTTTACCAACCGGAATATTTTATGCTAACGGAGTAAAAGCAAATGTGTTGTTTTTTGATGGTAAACCATCCGCAAAAAAACCATGGACAAAAGAAGTGTGGGTGTATGATTACCGAACCAATGTACATCACACGCAAAAGAAAAATCCTTTAAAGTTAGATGACTTAAAAGATTTTATAAAACTGTATAATCCAACCAATCGTAACAAACGTAAAGAAACCTATAACGCAGATACAAATCCTGATGGACGTTGGCGTAAATTTACTTACGAAGAAATTATAGCAAGAGATAAAACATCTTTAGATATAACCTGGCTTAAAGATAAATCACTAGCAGATTTAGATAATTTACCTGACCCCGATGTTTTAGCATTAGACATAGTAGAAAATTTAGAAGCAGGCTTAGAAGGTTTTAGAGCTATTATAGCAAGTTTAAATAGGAAGTAATTTGATGTTATGGCAGACTGTATTAAATGTGGTGATTACACGAAGTTTTCTGGAGGTCTTTGTTTAGCTTGTTACAAAGCTGAGCAAAAAGAAAACAAACCTGTAATTGAAAAACCTTCAAAAGAAAAGGAAGAAATTGAAGGGTTAACAGATCAAGATTGGAATTACCGATACAACATGATTAAAGGTCGTATTGCAGAAACCTTGATACAAGAATTGTTTTTAAGCTTAGGTTTCTCAGTATTTAGATATGGGATGGAAAATACCATTCCGGGTATTATGGATTTATTAAAAGGTGTAAGAAGTGAGGTTGCTACAGATATTAAGCATATGCCCGATTTTGTAATTCAAGATCCAAGAAACAGTTCAGTATATTTTGTGGAAGTGAAATTTAGAGCAAATGAGTCTTTCAAATTTTCAAACTTGCCAAAAAATTACCCTTATCATAATGCTTATATCATTGTAGTTTCAAAAAAGCACATTAAGTGTCTTACTTATGAGGAGCTAGAAGCAGGAAAGGAAATTACTGCAACATGCAGGAATTATTTAGGAAGCCGCAAAGAGTTTGATTTGGATAAAAAAGTAATCATTGATTTTTGCGATTTTGCAGTAAAGTTTTTTGAGAATGTGTAAATATCATTTTAACTAAGAGTTATAAAGTAAAAAATGGAAAATAATGA
>JALHPG010000056.1 GCA_022842625.1 Bacteroidia bacterium
ACGCTTAACTTACTTCAACCGGTAATTTCAATAAGTGTATTATGCGAACTGTATCTAAAATTACTGCAAGCCATAAAAGAATTGTTTATTGCGCAACCTTCCACCAACCAATCGAGTTTAGAGTTAGAATATTTGCAAATAATCATTAAAAACTTTAATCGTTTAACCGAAATAATTCAAAAATATCCGCACTTTAATGATGTGTTGTCCTTTAAACAATTGTTTACGCAAATTGTAGGCAACTCTTCGGCGCCCTTTATTGGAGAGCCTTTACGCGGCTTACAAATTATGGGTGTTTTAGAGACCCGCACCTTGGATTTTGATCATGTTGTTTTTGTGAACGTAAATGAAAGTGTATTACCTTCAGGTAAAACAGTCAACTCATTTATTCCAAACGATCTTAAAAGAGCATTTGGTTTACCATTGTATATTGAAAAAGATGCTATTTACGCTTATCACTTTTACCGTTTATTGCAAAGAGCAAGCGACGTTGTAATTACCTACGATAGTGAAACAGATACGTTTGGTAAAGGAGAAAAAAGCAGATTTGTTACGCAACTGCAATTAGAAATGCAGGTAACACATCCGAATATAAAAATTACCGAAGAAGTTGCTCTATATCCTGAGTTTCCTGAAAAATTGGATAATGTTATTTCCATCATAAAAGATGATGAAGTTTTAGCGCCTATTCATCAAAAAGCAATTAGCGATCAGGAATTCGGATCACTTTCTCCTTCAGGTTTAATTACATTTAAGGAATGTGCTTTAAAATTTTATTTTAGATATGGCGCAAAATTAAAAGAGACAAAAGAAGTAGAAGAAAGTGCTGAAGCAAATACCTTTGGTTCTATTTTACATTTGTGTTTAGAGAATTTATATAAAGATTCTATCGGTAAAATTTTAAAAGTTGAAGAGCTTAAAGAAAAATTAAAACAGGTAGAAAGCACAGTTCACAACAGTTTTACATCATTTTTTGACAATCCGGAAATTGTTGGAAAAGGAATTTTACAACAAGAGGTAATAAAAGTTTATGTAGAAAAACTCATTAAAAAAGATATTTCATTCGTGAATGATCTTAAAGAAGAAAATCAGTTTTTAACTTTAAAAAACCTGGAACAGGAGTTTTCGGCACCCTTACAAATTGAGATCAAAGGTATTCCAACAACCATTTATATTAAAGGAAAAATAGACAGAATTGACTCTCACGTAGGAAAAACACGAATTATAGATTATAAAAGTTCCATAAAAACTTCCGATAAATTTTCGTTTGTTTCGTTTGAAGAATTATTTGAGAATACCGAATACAATAAACAATTTCAACTGTTTATGTACGCCTGGTTATTGCACAAAAATGATTATTGTGTAGCGGAACAAATGCAGCCTTGCATTATTCCATTTAAGAATTTTTTAGAACAGCCTAAATTCCTTTCAAAAGATAAAAACCCTCTTGTGTTTACAAAAGACTTCTTAACCGATTTTGAAAATGAATTAAAACGTTTTATTGAAACTATTTTTGATCAAACTACACCTTTCGCGCAAACTGAAGACACCGATACGTGTGAATACTGCGCTTATAATACCATTTGTAATATAGCAGTGAAGTGATAAACTAGTTATCTACCAACACCAAATTTTCCATCCCTACCGTCATTTTCATTAAACCGAATTTAATGAACACTTTGTCGTTTTTTATTTCTTCTATCACGCCAATTTCGGTTCCGCTTAAAACTTTTACTTTACTACCAACTTTTAAATTAGGTTTAATGCGTGCAATTTTCTTTTCAGAAAAGCTATCTAATTTTTTTTGTTTGCGTAACTCTTCTTGTTTTTTTGTTTCCGCAGTAATGCCATCAATAAAGCGTTTAATAACCGTTTTTCTATCGCCTTTATGGTTCCAGTCGTCCATTAAGCGTAAATATTTCTGTCCGTATTCTGCCAAACGTGCTAATTCAATTTTGCGCTCGCGCTCCTTATTTATTTTTTCTTCCCAATTATTAAACAAGGTGTGGTATTTTTCTTTAGCTATTTTTTTCAGAAATTCTTCATGTTCGGCTCTATGCAACTGCTCATCCAATTTTGTTTTTTGAGATTGTACTTCGGCCAACAATCGGTTTAATTTTAATTTATCCTTATCCACTTTTTGTTTAGCGCGTTCAATAATATGTTTAGGAAAACCTACTCGCTCTGCCACCTCAAAGGTATAGCTGCTTCCGGGCTCACCAATACTTAAAATATATTTTGGCTCTAAATGTTCAAGGTCAAATAACATACAACCATTAAAGGTTCCCGGTAATTTTTCTGCTAACAATTTTACGTTACTAAAATGTGAAGTAATGACTCCCTTTGTTTTTGAAGTCTCAATACTTTCCAACACTGCTTCGGCAATAGCGCCTCCCAGTTCGGGATCTGTACCACTTCCAAATTCATCCATTAAAACCAAGGTGCTTTCATTTATCTCATTCAAAATAGAGGTCATTGATTTCAATTTTGCACTGTAAGTACTTAATTCATTTTCTATACTTTGCGTGTCGCCAATATCAATTAAAATTTTCTCAAAAAAACAATAGCTGCTATTATCCTTTACAGGAATAAGTAAACCGCTTTGCAACATCATTTGTAAAAGACCAATTGTTTTTAGAGCAATTGTTTTTCCACCTGCGTTTGGCCCGCTAATTACTAATACCCGTTGCTCGGCATCCAGTTTAACGGTAAGCGGAATGGTTTTTCTACCTGATCTTTTATTTTGTAAAAATAATAAAGGGTGATAGGCTGAAATAATATTCAGATCAAAACCTTCTTTAATTTCCGGTAAATTGGCATTCAATTCAACAGCAAATAAAGCCTTTGCTCTTAAAAAATCTACTAAGCTCAAGCAATAATATCCTTTTTTTACTTCGGGGATATACGGCTTAATTAATGCGCACAATTCGCGTAAAATTCTGTTTACCTCTCGTTGCTCATCGATTACGAGTTCTGCAACTTCGTTATTTATTCCAATGGTAACGGCGGGTTCAATAAAAATTGTTTTACCGCTTTCGCTTTTACTATGCACAAATCCCGAAACTTCAGATTTATGTTCAACCAAAACTGCTAAAGTTCTTCGTCCGTTAAAAAAACCTTCCTCGTTATCTCGCAAATAACCATGCTTTCGCAGATCATTAATGTGGTTATAAAAACGTTTGTCGCTCTCTCTTCTTTTTTCGGTGATCTGTTTTCGTATTCGGCTCAATTCACTCGAGGCATTACTTTTTACCTGAGCTTCTGCATCAATAATTCTGTTGATCTCATCAACAACAATATCGCAAACACTAAGGTTTTCGCTGAGTTCAAATAGGTATGGCAGCGTAGCTTTTTTACCTTTTAAAAACCGAATAAGTGTATTTATAACCTCGGTGGTTTTTAAAAATTTAAGCAATTGCGTTTCGTGAAGAAGTGAACCATCCAAATTCAAGATCACTAATTCCTCTGTAATATCATCATGATCAACCCCAGGAAAATAGCCATTTGCAGCCAACAGCACCTTTATTTCGTTGGTTTGATTTAATTCCTTAAAGATCTCAGGAGAAAATGTTTTTGGAAAAATAGTATCGCACAACAGCTTCGCCTGTTTACCGCAACATTTTTGTTTTATAAGTTGTATTATTTTATCAAACTGAAGAAGTTCGATGTTTTTATCCGAAACCATGCTATCTACAAATTACAATTTAAATAAATCTTTGTAATAAAACAACAAAGGTAAGGTTTTGTTAGATGTGTCTTTTCCACTATTTTTGGGGTAAGACTAAAAAAATCTAAATGAAGACTGAATTAATTACAAAACTAGAAGAACTGCTAACGAAAGATGCAGGTGAAGTTGCTGCTAATGTGCGTGCTCTGCAGAAAGAGTATCAAAAACTTTGGACAACTGAATTTGAAACCGCCAGAAAAGCCTTTGTTGACGAGGGTGGCAAGCCAAAAGAATTTGAATATGCCAAACAGGCTGAAGACATTGCCTTTGAAGCTTTAGTGGAAAAACACGCTAAAATGAAGAAGGAACTAGACCTTAAAGCTGCGGCAGATCAGGCAAAAAACCTAAGCATTAAACTTGAAATTATCTCAAAAATTAAAGATCTGAGCAAATTAAGTGATAATGTTGGGGCAGCTGTTAAAATGTTACAGGAATTACAAACCCAATGGAAAAACACTGGTTCTGTATCTTCTCATAAATACAAAGATGTTCAGGCAGATTATAGCAAAGCTGTTGAAGAATTTTATTACAACCTTAAAATTTTCCGCGACTTACAAGAACATGATCTTAAAAGAAATTTTGAACTAAAATCTGAATTGCTTGAAAAATTAAAAGGCATTCAATCTATTGAAAACATTAAGGAAGCCGAGCGCTTAATTAAAGTTTACCGTAACGAATGGGATGAAATTGGTCCGGTTCCAAACAGTAAATGGGAAATTATTAAACAAGAATACAAGGCCGTTTTAGACGAAACTTATTCAAAAATAAAAACGCACTATACCGGCATTGAAGAGAAAAAAGAAACTAATTTAAATTCTAAATTAGAATTAATTGAGAAGGCTAAAGCCCTTGTGGCAGCAGCTGCAGAGGGAAATGTAAAGTGGAATGATACAACAGACCAATTAATAGCTTTACAAAACGAATGGAAATCTGTTGGCAGAACTACAGAAAAAGATAACGAAAAAATTTGGGCAGAATTTAGAGCGGTTTGTGATTCGTTTTTTGACAAGAAAAAAGAATACTTTGCGACTTTAAATGAAAAATTTGCCGCAAACAGAAAATTAAAATCTGAATTAATTTCAAAAGCAGATGCTTTAAAAACCAGTACAGATTGGCAAAAAACATCGCAAGACCTTATTCGTTTGCAAGAAACATGGAAAAAACATCCAAGCAATGGCGATAAAGAAGAGCCTAAATTATTTCACCGTTTCCGTCAGGCTTGTAATGCATTTTTTGAAGCAAAGAAAAACTTTTACGATAATTTAGATGCTTCATTCGAAAGCAATTTAGTTGCGAAAGAAGCTATTTTAGCGCGTTTCAACGAATTTAAATTAGGGTCAGACAACAATGCCAACCGCGAGCAGTTAAAAGCTTTTTCAACTGAATGGAATGCTGCAGGAATGGTGCCAATGAAAGATAAAAAGCGTTTGAACGACGCATTTTATAACAGAGTGGATGAGTTGTATGAGCAAATGAATATTGATAAAAAGGAAATTGCCATTATGCAATTCAGAACAAAATTAGACCGTTTGGCAAGTTCTGAAAATGGAGCTGAACTTTTAAGAAAAGAATCTGATTTCCTTAAAAAGATAAGCGACGAAATAAATGGAAATATTCGCACTTACGATAATAATTTAGGTTTCTTTAAAAGTTCAAAAGGCAGCAATAGCTTTATGAAAGAAATTGAAGATAAAATTGCAACCGAAAAAGCAAAGATCGCAGAAATAGAAGCAAAACGTAAATTAATTAATGAAGAGTTAACAAAGTTGCGCGATGCCGATAAACAAAAGGCGGAAGCATAATTCATTAATAAAATTGATCATAAAAAAAATCCTCAAGGTAAATCTTGAGGATTTTTTTATTTATAAATAAGGTTAATTATATTTCTAAAAAATCTTTAACAATTTCTTCTGCCTTTGCGCAAGCTTCATCCAAATTTTCATTCAAAATAAATACATCAAAAAGGTCGGCAGTTTTTAATTCTTTTTCGGCTTTAGCTATTCTTCTGGCAATACTTTCGGTACTATCTGTACTTCTGGATTGAAGTCGCTCCTCTAAAATTTTAATGCTTGGCGGCATAACAAAAACCCCTAATGCATCACGCTTAAATTGTTTTTTTAAGTTTAATCCGCCCTCCACATCAATATCAAAAATAACCGCTTTTCCTTTTGCCCAGATCCTTTCAACTTCAACCTTCAAAGTGCCATAATGGGTGCCTGCATAAACCTCTTCCCACTCCAAAAATTCATTATTAGCAACCCGTGTTTTAAATTCCTCCGGGGTTAAATAATAATAATCTTTACCGTTCTCTTCTACTCCACGCTTTGGTCGGCTAGTCGCAGATATCGAAAATTCAATGTGTTCGGGGAACGTTTTTAAAATATGCCTAACCAGTGTGGTTTTGCCTGAGCCCGAAGGGGCAGAAAATATGATCAGTTTGCCATTTAGCATATGCAAATATAAAACAAATCGTTCAAATTCTTAAAGAGCGCTATTTTTATCGTTAATATCCCATAAAACACCCCTATCATCCTTTTCAATTGCCATTAGTATAATAATGCGACCATTAATGCCAAATTCTCTTATTTTTGCCTTACCTAAATTACATGAAAAAACTATTACTTTTTATAGCCATATTAATCACATTTTCCATCGGAGCTCAAGCGCCGGGCGGAGGTGGGAATAAAGATATGATGAAGGCCCTTAAAGACATTAAAGGTCGTGTTTACGGAAAAATAATTGACGCAAAAACAAAAAAACCGGTTGAATTTGCCTCGGTTGTTGTTTTATGGTACAACAAGGATAGTTTATTGGGAGGTTCATTAACAAGAGAAAACGGCGAATTTAATATTGAGAATCTACCGGCTATGGGTGGTTTTAGATTTAGGGCAACACAAATTGGGTACAAACCTTACGAAACAAAAATATACATTCAATTACCAAACAAATTAGAACAAGATCTTGGAGACATAAAATTTGAAATAGATCAAAAACTTTTGAATGAGGTAGAAGTTGTTGCCGAAAAAAATGCGGTAGTTATGTCAATAGACAAACGCACCTATAATGTTGATAAAGATATTTCTATTCGAGGTGGCACAGCGGCAGACGTTATGAAAAATGTTCCCGGTGTTACTATGGATGCCGATGGCAACGCTCAGTTGAGAAACCAAAGTCCAACAATTTTTGTAGACGGAAGACCGTCTAACCTAACACTTGTTCAAATTCCGGCGGACCAAATTGATCGCGTAGAAATTATAACCAACCCTTCTGTAAAATTTGATGCCAACACCACCGGTGGTATCTTAAATATTATAATGAAGAAAAATTTAAAACCCGGTTACAACGGGATGATCATGGCAAACGTAGGTACCGGAGACAGGTACGGTGGCATGGTTAATTTAAATGTTAAGGAAGGTAAGTGGAATATTTCTACCATGTACTCGTATAATCAGGCTATAAACAAAACTGCAGGTTTTACTAACCGAACTCAACTAGATAGCCTTGAAAGCCCATCCGGTTATTTTAAACAAAACAACCAAACAAATTTCACAAATGCTTTTAATTTTGGGAGACTAGGAATTGATTACAGTATTAATAACCGTAACACCATTTCGCTTAATGGAATGATAATGGGCGGTAAATTTAAGACCCGCGATGAACAATCGTATGAGGTGTTAGATAAAAACTCTGTTCAACTTTTAAATGGCGGACGATTAAATGATCAGCAAGCTGCATTCCAAAATTACAACGCTCAGTTACTTTACAAAAAAACATTCCCAAAACCCGGAAAAGAATTAACGATGGATGGCAGTTATAACCACACGGATTCACGTAATGGTTATTTATTTTCGACCGACACATACGCACCAAATTATCCTGACACTATTTCAGACACTTACCAGAAAAATATTGGTGGAACAAATGCAGACCAATTTGTATTTCAGTTAGATTACGTAAATCCATTAAGTGAAACAAGAAAATTTGAAGCCGGTATCAGGTCCTTTTACAAGAATTCATTAACAGGTAACAATACCTCAAATGCATTTCGCACACAGGATATATTTACAAAAGACAGTATCATGAGCAACAATTATGTTATTGATGATATGGTTAACGCTGCTTATGTAAATTATAACGATAAGATCTTTTGGGATATTTCCTATCAGGCAGGCTTGCGTTTTGAAGCATCTTATTACAAGGGAAATATTACAGATAAAAAACAAACATTTTCATACCAATACCCATCTTCCTCTGAGGATATTTTGAAATCATTATTTCCGGGAATTTACTTCTCTAAAAAATTTAAAAGCAATCAAGAATTACAATTAAATTTTAGCCGAAAAATTAGTCGTCCGAATTTTTTCCAATTAATGCCTTTTATAATGTTTGCTGACAAACAAAATATCCGTATTGGAAACCCTGAATTAAGACCTGAATTTAAAAATATTGCAGAGATTAATTATAACAAAACATTTACAAAAGGAAGTTACTTAGGTTCAGGATATTTCCGTTACGAAGAGCAGCCAATTACAGACGTTGCTTATCCATCAGAGTTTGATCCATCTGTTTTAGTAAACACTACCGTAAATGGTAAAAGCAGTATTCGTTATGGAATGGAGCACACTATTAAATTCACCTTTTTTAAAAATTTGGATGTAACCTTAAATGCAAATGCCTTTTATATTTATATCAATGGCACGGTTGTAAAAACCGAACCGGATGTAAAAGCAGAAGGTTACGCTTACAATGCAAAAGCGACCTTATCGTATAAATTTCCTAAACAATTAACGCTACAAGTAAATGGCAATTATGAATCTCCAAGGATCTTATTACTTGGATATACAATTCCCGTTTATTCAATGGATGTATCAATAAATAAAATGTTTGGTACAAAATGGATTGTAAATGCATCCTTAAGTGATGCCTTTAATACTCGCAGAATGGGCGCGCATTATGAAACACCATATTATATACAAGATCTTTCAAGAAGAAGAGAGTCACGCTTTGTAAAATTATCTGTTACTCATTTATTCGGAAAAATGGATGCCTCGATCTTTAAACGTGGCAAACAAATGAAGGGAATGGACCAAGGGGGAGGAAATCAAGACGGTTTAGATTTTGGAAAATAAACTATGACACACAGCATTAACATAGAAGGGATAAAATTATACGGCTTTCACGGTTGTTTGGATGAAGAAGCTAGAATTGGAGGAAATTACATTGTAGATGTATATATGACCACCGATTTTTCTGAGGCTGCTAAAACAGATGATCTTACAAAAACATTGGATTATTGCACCGTTTACGAAATAAGTAAAGCCGAAATGGCAATTAGAAGTAAACTCATAGAACAAGTTTGTGAGCGTATTTTTACTAAAATAAAAGCTGAATTTTCTACTTTAAAAACATTGCACGTAAAAATAACCAAGCTCCTACCTCCTATGAACGGCAATGTTGATAAGGTAAGTGTAGAAATTAAAGATTAAACTATTTGGTAGAGCTTCCGCCAAGGCAAGTTTTTAAATAAATCGTATCTTTAAGCGGTGAGACCAACTGCATATACCCAACAACAAATTGACACAGAATTTTTAACCCTTATTGGTTGGAACATTACTTCTAATAGTCTATCAAAAGAAATTACGTTTAAAAATTTTACGCAAGCTTTTGGTTTTATGACACAAGTTGCCTTGGAGGCCGAGAAGCTAGATCACCATCCGGATTGGACCAATTCTTACAACAAAGTTGTAATAAACTTAAGTACGCATGATGCAGGCGGCCTAACTGAATTAGATTTTAAATTAGCAAAAAAAATAGATAAAATTACAGAAAATGGATTTTGATAACACCTCAGATACCGACCTTTCCGAATTAGGAGAATTTGGTTTAATTAAACACTTAACACAACACATTGAGCTCAATCAAGCATCTACCGTAAAAGGCGTGGGTGATGACGGTGCAGTTATTGATAACGGCAATTTACAAACCGTTATTACAACCGATATGTTAGTAGAAGGCGTGCATTTTGATCTTACCTACGTGCCTTTAAAACATTTAGGTTACAAAAGTGTGGTGGTTAATTTAAGCGATGTGTATGCAATGAATGCAGAACCTCGTCAGATAGTTGTTTCTATTGCAATTTCTAATCGCTTTAAATTAGGCGCCTTAGAAGAATTATATGCCGGCATGTTGATGGCTTGCAAAAAGTACAATGTTGATCTGATCGGCGGCGACACTACCTCTAGCTTAACAGGCCTTGTAATTAGCATTACTGCCATGGGAGCAGCAAAAAAAGAAGAAATTGTTTACCGCACCGGTGCTAAAGAAGGTAATTTATTATGCGTGAGCGGAGATCTGGGCGGTGCCTACATGGGCTTACAAATTTTAGAAAGAGAGAAAGCTGTATTTAAAGAAAATCCCAATTTACAACCCGACTTAGAAGGTAAAGATTATATTTTAGAACGTCAGTTAAAACCCGAAGCAAGAAAAGATATTTTTGAACTATTTAAAACATTAAAAATACAACCAACCTCCATGATCGATGTGAGCGATGGTCTATCTTCTGAGATCCTTCATTTATGCACGCAATCAAATGTTGGTGTTGACCTTTACGAAGAAAAAATCCCGATAGACCCATTAACTTACAATACAGCTTTTGAATTTAATTTAGATCCAACATTGTGTGCTTTGAGTGGCGGTGAAGATTATGAATTACTCTTTACAATTGATATTGCTGATTACGAAAAAGTAAAAAACATAAAGGAGTTTACTGTAATCGGTCACATTACCAACGAAGCAAAAGGTCGTAATATGATCGCAAAAGCAGGCTCTGTTCACGAACTAAAAGCTCAGGGTTGGAATGCTTTACTAAAAAAATAAATTAATTTTACACAAATAAAAAAGCTGGTACATTTAAATGTTACCAGCTTTTTTATTTTGATTGCCTTATTATTTTTTACGATTATTTACTTTTCTCAATTTCAAGACCAAAGTCCATTATTAGAGGCAAAGGATCGACTCTCATTCCTTGAACAAAAGAAAACTGATATTTTCCTGAAAGAGGAAAGCGTACATTTTTTTTAATCGGAATTTTAAAGTCAAAAATATCTCCGGCGCCACTGCCTTGCCATTTTCCCTTTTCATCGGCTAAAATAACTTCCATGGT
This sequence comes from Bacteroidia bacterium, assembly GCA_022842625.1. Lineage (GTDB taxonomy): Bacteria > Bacteroidota > Bacteroidia > B-17B0 > Aurantibacillaceae > Aurantibacillus. The sequence goes on from JALHPG010000056.1 coordinate 10,890, forward strand.
ATCAGTTAACGTTTTTCCATCAGGATAAACAGTAGTAACAAATAAAAATAAATTACTATAAGGATAAGAATCAGCATGACGCACCATCAAAGAAATATTATTTAAGGTTAAAGTGTCAGTGATATCAATATCAAAAACAGCCTTGTCTTTAACAAACCATTCGTTATCATCAAACTTTTGGTATTTGCTAAACACAACATCGCTGTTGCATGACGAAAATACTACTAGTGTTATACAAAATACTAAAACCTTACTAAGCATCGGTCTTTGGAGGATCATTTTTTGGTGCATTCCTGTTATCATTGCGTGGCTTATTAAATTTTTTATTTGGATTATTTTGTGGTGGCCTATTTGTCTTGTTAGCATTTGGATTATTATTAGGCTTGTCAGACGCCGCACCTTGAACCTTTGGCTTTTGATTTGGGTTTGGCCTTTGGTTAGGGTTTGGTTTTTGATTCGAATTTGGCTTTTGATTTGGATTAGCCTTTTGATTAGGATTTTGGTTAGGATTAGACTTATTCCCAACATTTCTGTTTGGTTTAAAGTTTTGCTTTGATTTTGGTTTTTTATCAAAACGTGTTAAGCTATCTTGTCCATCCACATTTTCAAAACTTGGCTCTGCTGCTTTAGCAAGCGCCTCTGTAACCAATGCAGATTTAATATCATCCGGCAGATCTCCTTTAGCATTTGCTTCTAAAACTGAGTGTACTGTTTTTACATTTAAAGGAATAAATACTCCCGGATCATGGCGGTAACTGAACCACATCATGCGTCCGAATATATCTGTTTTCTGTAAAAACGCTTCTCCTTTTTTGGTTAATAATTTCTTACCGTCCATGTCAGGAAACTCTTTTAAAGCATCTATGTAGCTATCTAACTCGTAATTTAAACAACATTTTAATTTACCGCATTGGCCGGCTAACTTTAAAGGATTTAAAGATAACTGTTGGTATCTTGCCGCACTTGTACTTACGGTTCTAAAATCAGTTAACCAGGTACTGCAACACAACTCTCTTCCGCAAGCACCTAAACCACCTAATCGCGAAGCTTCTTGTCTGGCACCTATCTGACGCATTTCTACGCGCACTTTAAACTCATCAGCCAAAACTTTTATTAACTCTCTAAAATCCACACGCGCATCTGCCGTATAATAAAAAATTGCTTTTGATTTATCACCTTGAAATTCAACATCGCTTAATTTCATTTCTAAACCAAGCTTTAAGGCAATTGTACGGGCACGAAACATTGTATTAGTTTCCAAAGCTTGCGCTTCTTTCCATTTATCAATATCACTTTGCTTAGCTTTCCGGTAAACTTTTTTTATCTCTTCGCTATCAAAATTTACATTGCGTTTTTTTAGTTGAAGTTTTACTAATTCACCGGTTAAAGAAACAGTTCCAATATCATGTCCGGGAGATGCCTCAACAGCAATTACCTCGCCCACACTTAAAGTCAAATTATTAAGATTTCTGAAAAATTCTTTACGTGAATTTTTAAAGCGCACTTCAACTATATCAAACTGACTTTGTCCTTCAGGCAAATTCATATTACCCAACCAGTCAAAAACAGTTAATTTGTTACAACCGTCAGAGGTGCCACAAGAGCCGTTATTATTACAGCCCGCAGGAACTCCATTTTTTTCGGTGCCACATCCACCAGTACTACATCCCATTTTTAAAAATTTATGCTTAAAGATAAGAAGTTTGGTGGTTAAATCCAAAATAGCCGCTAATCGCCCATTTACAGTAAAAATCAATAGTAACAAGCTATTTACTCCATGTTAAAAAAATCGGTTTTAATTGCTTTTTAGTATCTTTGGTTCACTTGAGATTATTGCTGCTAAATATTTTTATTCTATTGGTATTTTCGTTAAAATGTCAAGACAAACTCTATTTTTTAGACGGAACAAACAAAGTCGGAAAAATTACAGAAATTGGCCCGGAAGAGATAATCATAAAAATAGATTTTGATAATATTTCGTTCCCAAGGTCTTCTGTTTTACTATTAGAATTTAAAAATGGCTCAACCGAAATAATCAACAAACCAACAGAAAACATTACGCGCATTGCAGAAAAAAAAGAAAATTTTCACTTTAAACAGCCAAAAAAAGAACTTTATAATTACAATCAAGTTTCAGTAAACAGTCTTGCTTTGTGTAATGCAGATATTTCTGTTTTTTACGAACGCATTTTACCCAAAAAAAGGTTGGGTGTTGGTGTTATGGGTGCATACAATATTAATCAGTATGCAAATGCTTTTAATATAAATATTGCTATTTTATCCAATGCAAAAAAGAATTATGATTTAGGCGCTTTTTTTAATTTTTATCCTTCCAGATCTGAAAAAAGGACACGTTTATATTTTGGAATAATGATGAAATACACATCCTTTAATTACAGTAGTGTAAAAAACGATAGTACGCGAATCGGGAATTCGGTTTCAGCAATAACCACCTACTCTGCAGCAAAAGGCGGACAATTGGCTACCATACTTACCATGGGTTCACATTCTGATATTTCAAATAATTTTTTTATAAAAACAATTTTTGGTATTGGCGCATTTAAACTACGTGGTGACTACAAAACACAATACAACCAGGAAATAAATAATGTAAATAATCAATCTAATAATAACACACAACCCGTTACCTATAATTTTTTACCAAAATTTTATTTTGGAATTAATATTGGTTTTAAATTATAATGAATAAAAGTTTCATACTCTTTTTCCTTTTTTCATTTGCCTTAAGTGCGCAAGACAAACTTATTTTTAAAAATGGAGAAATAAAAAAAGGCTATATTGTTTCTATAGGGCAAGACGTGGTGTTTTTTAAGAAGTACGACACCTCATTAACCTCAAAACAAATACCAAAAGCCGATCTTATTTTACTTGAAAATTATAAAGGCGATATCTTTATTTTTTCTGAAACAAAAAAAGATCAGGATCTGAAAAAGCCAGAATCACCTGTATTTAAAAGAAATGCGATCGGCTTACAGCCATTAGCCATCATGTTTGGAAGAGCCACCATAGTTTACGAACGATTTACCAAAGACAATAAAATTGGTTTTGTATTTCCTTTATCGTTAACATTTGATCCGATTGGTACATTATACAATTCAAGAATAGATACGAGCATGAACTCCGTGAAACGCATAAAAGGTGTAAATTTTATTGGCGGCATGGATGTGAATTTTTACATAGGTAAAAATGAACACACGAAATTTTTTGTTGGACCAAGAATACGTTACGGAACAGATATGTTTTTAAGAGGCATTGAAGCGTATAGTATTCAAACGCAATTCGGCTGGAAAATAGGAAATCCAACCAAAGCATCTATACAACACTTATCGTTTGGTTTTGGATTGGTTAGAATTTTATCGTCGCCGGCCGGTGCATTAATTAGTCCAAAACAATCTTATGGCTGGTACAGTGTAAATTATAGAGTAGGAATTAAGTGGTAGCTTAGAGTTAAAAAGTTGAGAAAGCTAAGAAGGTTGGGAAAGTTAAAGTTTTCTTTAATTTATTTCTTAATTAAACTCTTAAATCTTGAATCATATATCTTAAATCCTTTATCCTAATTGGTATCGCTCCTCAAAGCCCTTATTCCCCTGCAAGCCACCGCAATGAATAAGTAATAGTTTAGAATTTGGCTTTGTTTTATTTTGTTTAATAAGATCGAAGACAGCGTAAAATAATTTATTGGTGTAGATATAATCTAAGGGAATAGTAAACTCCTTTTCGAATTCATTTTTAAACGCGATAAGTTGTTTGTCGAGTTTAGCATAACCATTAAAACAATAGTTATTAGTGATACAACTTTCTGAAATAACTTTTTTATCCAAAGCATCATTTCCGTGTAGTGTAAATTTTTGAGTTGGAAACACAAAATGTAATTGATCTAAAGCATCCTTTACCAGTGTGTTTTCTCCTTTTAAAACACTTATCCCAACAACAACTTGATCAACTCGACTGCCGGCTAAAATGCCTGCATAAGTTGCTGCGGTGCCACAGGCGCAAAAAATAATATCATGCTCCCATTCGGGTTTTAAAATTTCGGTGCAACCTAAAATCCCTTCTTCATTGTTTCCACCCTCAGGGATCAAATAATGTTCGCCAAAGATTTTAAGTAATTCATTTTTAAATGGCTCTTGGGTTTTACGCGAATAGCTTTCTCTGTCAACAAAATGCAAAAGCATTCCGTTTTCTTTAGCCTTTAATAATGTAGGATTCAAATTTTCGGTTTCCTCGCCCCTAATTATTCCAACCGAACGAAACCCTTCTAATTTGCAAGCCGCGGCGGTTGCTGCAATATGATTTGAAAAAGCGCCACCAAACGTAATGATCGTTTTAAAATTTCCGGCTCTTGCTTTTTGAAGATTGCGCTTTAACTTAAACCATTTATTACCCGAAATTTCAGGATGAATCAGATCAAGACGGAGTACCTCAACAGATAAATTGTGCTCTGTAAATAAACCGGAATTTAATTTTTGAATTATAGGATCATAAGTAATCACACAATTAAAATTGACTTAATTACTTTTCTCTTCCCAAATATTTACAAGGTAAACAATTGTTTCAACTGCTTTTTGCATATCAAAAACACTCACCCACTCCTGCTTGCTATGAAAAGCATGCTCACCCGCATAAATATTAGGACAAGGCAATCCCATAAACGATAAACGTGAACCATCCGTGCCACCTCGTATACTTGATAAAATAGGCTCAACACCTGTTTTTTTAATGGCTTCTAGGGCGTAATCAACTACCTGCGGACAAGTAGCCAAAACATCTTTCATGTTTCTGTATTGTTCTAACACAATAAATTCGTAAGAGCATTTATCATAATGCGACAAAACGCCAACCGTTATCTGACGTAACTCCTCCTCTAATAATAAAAGTGTAGGTGTATCAAAAGCACGAATAATAAACTTAATTTCAACTTCCTCTAAACCACCATTAATGCCGGTTGGATGCATGAAAGGTTGTTTTTTCTCAGTTGTTTCGGGTGTTTTATCTTTCGGGATCTTATTTACAATTTCTGCTGCAATTTTTATCGCGTGTTGCATTTTATCCTTTGCAAAACCCGGATGCGTTGGAAACCCTTTAATTTTAATAGTTACAGAATCTGCACTAAAGGTTTCATTCTCCACATGACCAAGCGTTTCGCCATCCATGGTGTATCCAAAATCAGCTCCTAATTTTTTAATATTTACTTTATCCGCTCCTCTACCGATTTCTTCATCAGGTGTAAATAGCAAACGAATTTTTCCGTGTTTAACTTCCGGGTGCTGAATTAAATAATTGGCAGCATCCATTATTTCGGCAATACCAGCTTTGTTATCGGCGCCTAATAAAGTAGTTCCGTCGGCAGTTACAATATCATTTCCTATTTGAGCCGCTAAAGCAGGATGCTCACTAAAACGAATTATTTGAGTTTTATCATTTGGTAAAATAAGATCTTGTCCGCTATAATTTTTATGAATTACAGGATTTACATTGGTACCGCTGCAATCGGGAGAAGTATCCATGTGAGAACAAAAACAAATAGTTGGAACATTTTTAGTAGTGTTACTTTCTAAAGTGGCGTAAATATAACCATGCTCATCCATTGCCGCATCAGATAAACCCATTTGTTTTAATTCTTCCACTAAAACATTGCCTAGGTTCTTTTGTTTTTCGGTACTCGGACAAGTTGGAGAAGTTGGGTCTGACTGTGTATCTATTTTTGCGTATTTAACGAAACGATCTGTTACGGTGAAATTATACTTTTTAAAATCCATGATGATAAGTGTTAGACTTTAAAAATACAAATTAATAGATGGTTTTGCAATTGGACACTAAAAGTATAACATCTGTCATTCCGACAATAGGAGGAATCTAAAATAGATCCTTCGTTCCTCAGGATGACAATAAATTAAGCTACTTTTAACTGATTTAATTTTGCTTTCTTTAATTTATCCAAAGCATAATCTAATGTAACCGTAAACTGTTTAATAGGTTTGTCTTCACTTGGAAGAGTGTACATAATGTCTGTCATGATTGCTTCGCATAAACCTCTTAAACCACGTGCGCCTAATTTAAACTCAAGTGCTTTATCTACAATTAGATCTAAAACATCATCATCAATATCTAATTTAGTGCCTTCCATTTTAAACAATTGTTTGTATTGTTTTATTAATGCATTTTTTGGCTCCGTTAAGATCTGACGTAAAGCATTTCTATCTAAAGGTTTTAAATAAGTTAGTACAGGAAGTCGTCCAATTAATTCAGGAATTAAACCAAAGGCTTTTAGATCTTGTGGAGAAACGTATTGTAATAAATTTCCCTTATCGTAATCTTCTTCATTTACAGAAGAGGCGTAACCAACAGCTTGTGTATTTAACCGTTGTGCAATTTTTTTCTCAATACCATCAAATGCACCGCCACAAATAAATAAAATATTTTTTGTGTTAACAGCGATCATTTTTGCATCAGGATGTTTTCGTCCTCCTTGTGGCGGAACATTAACAATAGTACCTTCTAATAATTTAAGCATTGCTTGCTGAACACCTTCTCCACTCACATCACGAGTAATAGAAGGATTATCACTTTTGCGAGCGATCTTATCTAACTCATCAATAAATACAATTCCTTTTTCTGCAGCGGCAACATCATAATCGGCAGCTTGTAATAAGCGCGTTAAAATACTTTCAACATCTTCGCCAACATAACCAGCCTCTGTAAGCACTGTTGCATCAGCAATACAAAAGGGCACATTTAACATGGTTGCAATGGTGCGCGCCAATAATGTTTTACCGGTTCCGGTTTCTCCAACTAAAATTAAATTGGATTTATCTATTTCAATTTCTTCTTTGTTATTTTTTGCAACGTGAGCAATACGTTTAAAATGATTGTAAACTGCAACGGCTAATACTTTTTTAGCATCGTCCTGCCCGATCACATACTCATCTAATTTTTCTTTTATTGCTAATGGCTTAAGTAAATTGAGGGCTTGTTGAAGTTGTTGTTTTTGCTCCCCCATTGCCTCTTCCTTTATTAGGTTATAAGCTTGGTTAATGCAATTATCGCATATGTGTCCGTTAACACCTGCAATTAAAATCTTTGCTTCTTTTTTATCTCGTCCGCACATTGAGCAGCGCAGCGTTGTGTCTTTTGCCATTATTTATTATTAAATAGAACTAAAATTTGGAAATTGTTTTTGATGTTATTTATCAAAATATTTTTTCATAAAGGTAAAGTAGTGTTCCTTCCAGCCTTTTTTATAGTTCTCACCTTGATCATCAGGAATATTTGTATGAGTTATTGTTAGTAAGGTATGCCCATCTTTAAAAGTAAAAAACAATTCTATAACAGAATCTTCATCGGTTTCGGCAAAATCGGTAGTGCGCCATTTTTGAATTATTCGCTTGTGAGGAAATATCTCAACATTTGTTCCTGTTATATAACCATCCCATGCCGAAAATTTTCCACCCTCGCTTGGGCTGGTCTTTGCTTTTGCTCCACCTGTAAATTCTGAATGTATCTTATCATCCAACCACCCCGAGAATACTTCTTTTGGCGTACAGTTTAACTTTACTGATACCTTAATCTTTTCCACTTATTCTATTTTACGCTTGATTCTTTAACTTTTCTTGTTTGCCTTTTAATATTTCTCTAACAGTTTGTGCTATCTTGTTTGGAGAAAACCCGCATTCCTCATATAATTCCATTGGCTCACCATGCTCAATAAAATTATCAGGAATTCCTAATCTTACTAATTGTGCCGAATAATTATTATCGGCCATAAATTCTAATACTGCACTTCCCATTCCGCCCATGATACAACCATCTTCAACAGTAATCACTTTTTTGTATTTACTAAATACTTCGTGCAACAATGTTTCATCAATTGGTTTTACAAAACGCAGGTCATAATGTGCAGGTTCAATACCTTGTTCTTTTAATTGATCTAATGCTTTAGTAACTAAATTTCCGGGATGCCCGATAGAAAGAATGGCAACATCTTTTCCGTCTTTAATTTTTCTTCCGGTACCAACTTCAATTTTCTTAAATGGTGTTTTCCAATCTACCATCACACCTTGTCCACGTGGGTAGCGAATACTAAACGGTCCTTTTACCTCATCCAATTGCGCTGTGTACATCAAATTTCTTAATTCTTCCTCGTTCATTGGTGCGCTAACGATCATGTTAGGAATGCAACGGAAATACGCCAGGTCATAAGCACCATGATGTGTTGGTCCGTCAGCTCCTGCTAAACCGCCTCTGTCTAAACAAAAAATAACTTTTAAATTCTGTAAAGCAACATCATGTAACACTTGGTCATAAGCACGCTGCATGAAAGAAGAATAAATATTGCAATAAGGAACTAATCCTTGTGTAGCTAAACCGGCACTGAAAGTTACCGCATGTTGTTCTGCAATACCTACATCAAATGCTCTGTCCGGCATTGCTTTCATCATGATATTTAACGAACATCCGGAAGGCATTGCGGGTGTAATTCCTGTGATCTTTAGATTTTTTTCGGCTAACTCCACCATTGTGTGACCAAATACATCTTGATACTTTGGAGGTTGCGGCGTTTTAGGAATAACTTTTATGATCTCGCCGGTTTCTTTATTAAACAATCCCGGAGAATGCCACACAGTTTCATTTCCTTCTTCGCTAAACTTATAACCCTTTCCTTTTTTTGTAATAACGTGTAATAATTTAGGGCCGGGGATATCTTTAAGATCTGCTAATATTTTTGTTAAACGAACCACATCGTGTCCGTCAACCGGACCAAAATAGCGGAACTTTAACGATTCGAATAAATTACTTTGTTTTAGTAAAGATGTTTTTACTGCATTTTCAACCTTGCTGGCAATCTCCTGAGCGTTAGGACCGAATTTGCTGATCTTACCTAAAAGTTCCCAAACTCTGTCTTTTGCTTTGTTGTATGTATGTGAGGTTGTAATGTCTGTTAAATATTCTCTTAAAGCACCAACGTTAGGGTCGATACTCATGCAATTATCATTAAGTACAACTAATAAATTGGCATTCTCAACACCTGCATGATTTAAACCTTCAAAGGCCAAACCGGCTGTCATTGAACCATCCCCAATAACAGCAATATGATTTTTATCGTTTAATTTTTTGTATTTACTTGCAACAGCCATGCCAAGTGCAGCGCTTATTGAAGTTGAAGAGTGACCAACACCAAAGGTATCGTATTCACTTTCGCTGCGTTTTGGGAAACCACTAATTCCTTTGTAAACCCGGTTAGTGTGAAAAATATCTCTACGGCCTGTTAGGATCTTGTGCCCGTATGCTTGATGGCCAACATCCCATACCAACTGATCATAAGGGGTGTTAAAAATATAATGAAGGGCAACCGTTAGTTCAACCACGCCTAAAGAAGCACCAAAGTGCCCGCCTTTAACGGAAACTAAGTCAATAATGTATTGACGGAGTTCTGCACTAATTTGTTCTAACTGATCTTCGTTTAACTTTTTTAAATCGGCAGGTGAATTAATTTTTGATAATAATTCTCCCGGAATAAACCCCGAACCTTTTACAATTTCCATTGATACAAATATAAAAAAAATATTAAAATTTTAACGGTAAACAAGCTGTGATATTGCTCATATTACCTCCATATTAACGTTTTTTCGGCATAATTGTTTAAAAAAACGAATAATGAACCGTTAAGCTAAAATACAAAGTAAGAATCGCTAAAAAAATTCGAAAAAACAGGGTAATTATCCCGAAAATTGACCGTTTTGTTTAATAATCAGTGTTACTTACTTTTTAAGCAAATAACCTTTTTCTAAAGAAATAGTTTCTTTATCGCTTTGCTTTAACTCAAAATTTTCTGAGATCTCTTTGAATCCTTTTTTATTGATGGTGATTTTAAAATTACCGCCTTTTAAAGTAAAGAAATATTCTCCATTTTCGTTAGTAGTAGTTGATGAAACCTGTGCTCCGGAAGCGTCGAATAAAGCGATCTCGACATCAGGTAAACCATAACCTTCATATCCATCACGAACAGTGCCTTTTAAGATGCTTAGGCCGTTGCTTACTTTCTTTTTACCGTCTTTTTCAAGGATTGCATATTCTTTTAAATTGATCTTATAAATATCATTACCTCCAAGGCCTCCTGCGCGGTCACTGGAAACATAACCATACTTAGCATCAGCACTAATAGTTAACTGCCCTTCTTTGGCAGCACTATTTATCGGATACCCTAAATTTGCCGGCTTAGACCATTTACCACCTTCAAAAACCGTTTTAAACACATCGTAACTTCCCATACTTCCCGGTCCGTTAGAGCAGAAAAATAAACTTTTTCCATCCGGCGCTAAAAACATCCCGGCCTCATCATGTATTGAATTCACTTCAGCACCAAGATTTTCGGGCTTACCCCATTCTTTTTTATTAATGCGTTGTACCATCCAAATATCGCTTCCTCCAAAACCTCCCGGTCTTTCGCTTGTGAAAAAATATTTTTTTCCATCAGGAGACATACAAGCTCCCCCTTCCCAATAACTTGAAGATATTGGTTTACCGATGGGTTCAGGTGTTCTCCACTTTCCATTATTTACTTTACTTACAAAAACATCTCCGCCACGCGAATCTTTATCATTAATGTCGTTTTTATAAATAAAGATCTGTTTTCCGTCAGCCGAAATACTCGTTACGGCATCATGCGCCTTTGTGTTAATAGACCCCGGAACCTCGGCCGCTTTGCCAAAACCTTTGGTAAGAGAATCATAATTTGCAATGTAAATATCTTCAAAATAATTACCATCGCCCTCAATATCAACCACAGATGCAGTGCTCTCAGGGCGTCTGCTTGTGAAAACTAATTTACTTCCGTCGGCAGTAACACAAGGGTTTTTATCATCGTATTTACTGTTTAAAGCATCGCCTAAATTGGTAACCTCAACATCTAAAGGTGATGCAATCATCTGCTTGGCATTTTGACATTGTTGTAATAATACATCAGCATCTTCACCGCTTTCTTTGTCCTTACTGGGAGCAGATTTAAAGGCCGTAAACTCCTCAATAGCTTTATCAAAATTACTTTCTGCTTGAGCTATTTTTCCTAATACCAAATGATTCTCGGGTTTTGCTGTGGGATTTAGTTCTAAACTCTTCAAAAGATGTTCTTTTGCCTTATCCATTTGCTTCAAGTTAAAATAA
>JALHPG010000057.1 GCA_022842625.1 Bacteroidia bacterium
CACTTCTACCATCGTCTTTGTCCTGATAACTTACTTTCACCAAACCATTGCCGGGATTTACATTTGCTAAAGGATAATAGCGTGTTGCAGGTGGTACATTAATTCCTGACATAAATAATTTGCTTTCGTAATTGTCAGGGAAATATTCTTTGTTATTTATTTCCACCCGTTGCGTTCCCCTGTAATAAAGCAGATCATCCTTGTCCGACGTGAACAACAATCCTTTAATGATCTGTATATTTTTATCCAGTTCAAAAGTCTGGGTAAAGGTTTGATTGGCTGACGTTACTTGTATATCGTATCTTTTCTTTACTGGTGTTAACATGATCTTTTTGTTTTATACTTACCCCTCAAATCCCCTCTCACTATGGAGAGGGGAAAGAGGTAAGCGGTTATTACTATGGGGTTGTGATGGTTCCATGCAACCCAACATATAAGTGGGTGTTTGCATCAAGCCCTGCCATTGATCCTAACTCGATGGTAGTCTCAATAAGAATATCATCGTGAATAAGGCGAGGGTTTGCCAGTTTGTAGTAACCAACAGGTACACCGTTGAAGTTTGCGGTTTTAAACACCTTCATACTTGTTTCAGGGATAATCACTTTTTTGTTTGCTTTCAAACTAAATTCTCCTGTACAGATTGCCGGAAAATCTTCGATCTTTCCGTAAGTGGCTGACATAATTTGGTCAGGCGTTAAGCCAGCAGGAACTCCTGCTAAAACGTAAATACCGCTTACAAGTAACGCCTGATTTTTCGGGAGGCGAGCTGCGGATACCGAAGTGGTTCCAATTTGCTTGGTGTCCTGGGTTTCAAAAATTTTGACAGTTTTTGAAGCCACTCTTTTGATACCGTAGATAACAGTATCAGCCAAACGCAATTCTTGTTTTGCCAATCCTTGCTTAATGTGTTCAGGCAATTCGCCAAAATGTTTTTCCATTTCGGCTCGTGATCCTTTGCTTGGCGCTCCTGTACTTGCAAGCTTGTTAATCATTCGCGCACGCTTAACGGGGTTCATACTTTTAAGTGCTCCTAACAGTTCTTCTCCGTCTAAGCCTTCAAGTCCTAACAACGCCCCTACGTTGTTGTATTCTTCAATTCCATCAGTGATTTCTAACATGACTTTTTCTTTTTTATGGTTTTTATTTTTTATTTCTTTTCTCATTTTTCTTTTCAAAAGGTCATAGCTTGTCCAGTACCGCTATTTTTCTAAACAGGGTTTTGCTAACTGCAATAAGTTTTAGGCTGGTCTTTCTAAGCTATGTTACCTTTGCTTTTTAATAGATCTTGTCCTCCATACCGGTTATATCCTCGTAATTGTTTCCGCTTACGTCTTCATCGTTTCCACGCATTTGTTCTTCGGGCATTTCGGTTTTGTAAAGTATTTCCCTTTCAATGGCGTCAAGTGATCCCATGTCCAGTTCTTTAGAAGGGAATTTGAAATATTGCACTTCACCAAGCCCCGACGCTCCCTCATCTGCCTTTTTCTTTGGCTTAATGAATTTGTCAATGTAAAGGCGGTGTTTAAAATCCTGTGCAATGACTTTCATTCGTTCTTTCATTCCTTCTAATCCGTTTGTTTGTGTTCCCTCAACACCTCCTACGATCTTAGCTCCACCTGTGGCGATCATGCCAACACCGAAACTGGCGACTTTGTTAGAGCCGAAGTAATGACCTGCCATTGTGGTTACAATACCGATAAGAAAAGAGGGTCTTCCAATCGCACCGCCAATAAATGCACCTGATACACCTGCGGCTGTTGTTTTCAATCCTTCTACGATACTGCTTTTTACCTCTCCTTTGGTCTCAACATCTTTGAGAATGGCGAGGATTTTTTCTTTTTTGTGTGCTGCTGTTGTACTGCTCATATTTTCTTTTTATTTATTTTACATTAAAGCGATGACTGATTGTTTTCCATAAGATGATCCGCTTTTACCTTTTTTCCTTTTGCGCTTTCTTTCAGGTACACCGTTTACCGTTGTTTTTTCAATGGGTTGTACTGGCTTTATTTCAACTTCGGGTTTGGAAGCGTAATGGTTAATTACAAGTCCAACGGTGATAGCAGTAGCGGCAATGCCAACGGGAACAATCCATTTTTTGTTTTTCTGGTAGAAGTCTTTAATACCTCCTAATCCAAGTAACCCGCTTGCACCTTCTTCTTCGCTTGCTTCTGTTTTTTCTTCACCGCTTTCTTCCGTAGTTGCAACGTCTGTTTCTTCTTCGGTTGTTGCAGGTAAATTTTCTTCGGTATTTTCTTCAGTTGTTTCAGAGCTTTCTTCACTTTCATTTTCCGCAGGTGAACTTTCTTCCTGTTCTCCGGATGATTCAGAAGTTTCAGAACCGCCTCCTTCATTTTCCTGTGAACCTTCACTTTCAGAACCGCCTTTGCGTTTGAAAATTCCTTTTCTTTCTTTTTTCTGCTTTCCTTCTCCTTCTTTTTTCGGGAAAATGCTACCAACCTGTTTTAATAAAGCTGCAATTGCCGCCATTGTTCCTGTTGCTGCTGTAATGGAAGCGGTGGTTGCTGCTGCTGTTACTACGCCCATTCCGTCACCTGACAATCCTTCTACACCGTTTACAAATTCATCCTGATAAATTGCACCGAGTAATTCATTTAATGGCGTTGATTCATTGTAACCGTCAAGCCCTGCTACTTCATGGTTACGGTTTCCTCTTCCGGTAATGATAGCTTTCCGTAAATTTTCAGGCTTGCCTCCAGATACATAAAATATCTTTTCTGTTTTTGCTAATACCTGTTTTAGTTTATCGTACTTACTCATGTCCATACCTTTCGATTCTGCCTGTTCCCTTGTAGCGTAAGCCCATTTTAATCTTTCGGCAACTTTCAGAATGTTAAGTTTCATTGAGGCCAATATGCCTGCTCTCAAAAGAGCTGCACCAAGATTGACCTTGTTAACTTTGTTCACCACTTTAAGCAGTTTCTTTTTTCTTTCCTCCTTTTTTTGTTTTTTTTGTTCGGGCGTTTTCTTTTTAAAAAGACCTGGCTTTGATCCACCTCCGCCACCGCCTCCTTTTTTTGCCTTGCGAAGTAGTTGCCCTAATTCCCCTATATCGCTAAGGTTTCCGTAGAGATCATTCGCATCCACACCCATTAGTGTGTTGTTGTCTCCTATTCCGTCTAAGAATTGTAAATCCATTTTTAAATCTTTTTTTTCTGAGTAAGGTTCTTCGTAATTAAATTTGTGTACTACAAAATCAAGAATGATCTCTTGCCCGTTTGGTAATAATAGCACTGGGTAAATGTGTTGAAAGCGGTCTTCCTTATATTTGGTAATTCTTAGAATAACATTTGGTGCTCCTAAAAATCTGAGGGCATAAAGACAGGTTGAAATAAAGGAAGTTCCACAATCACAATCGCCAAATCCGTCTGCTATTAATCTTCGACTTGAACGTACTTGTTCGACGCCTCTTTTATCTGGACGGTATTCGATGTGATATTTTACAAAATTCCAGAGCTTTTCGCACGCATCATAAGTAGAAAGACCTTTTAACTCTGCATCAACATATTTTTGTACTTGCCATTTTGTTTTTGCGATAAGTAAGGGGATCATATACAATGTATCATGTACCGATGCACCTTTCTTTACCGTTTTGTCAATGCCCAACGCTTTCGGGAATAAATGCCTGTATGGTTCAAGGCTTTGTATTCTAACTTTTTCTTTCGCTTCCATCAGGCTTGCTTTGGTTTAATTGTTAAGTCTTGTGTTTTGCTAACGTCTTGTTTCTTCCATCCTAAATCCACATTGGTAATTACTTTCACCGCAAGAGGTATTTCCTGTTTCTTGGTAATTAAATTCACTAATCCGCCTGCCATAGAAAGAACATCTTTAATTGGAACTGTGAGAACAATAGGATCAAGTGTTTTCTCTCCGAATGCAGGAAGTGTATAGTCTTTATCAATAACCTTTGAAGTAACTTTCACTTTGCCATTATGAAGTACTTTTACAGTAGGATGTTTGAATTTCAAAGAACGGTTTGATGGATTTTTCAATAGCACATCTGCTTGAACTGTGATACCTTTTTTTAAATTAAAATCGGTAACCTTACTCTTAATTTCTGTTTCCAGTTCGTCGGTTGTTTTTTTCAAAGACGCCAGATAAGAGACAAGACTTATCACTCCGGCGCCGATTGTCGTGCCGATCAATATTTTTTTCAGATGTTTCATTGAGTTATTCCTGCTTCTTTTCTTCTTTCGCTACTTTGCTCTTTTCCCTGTTGATGAGTTTATAAGAAAGAAAGTCCCCTGTTAATTTGAATACCATCCATATTGCCCCTCCGATGACTGCCTTTAAAGCGTAAGCAGACAGCCCCGAATAATCAAGGTTAGCGAAGAGTATCGCTCCTGTGAGAAAGTGGTGGGAGAGGCTGTCTGTTTCCTGTGGTTTAATCAGTTTTTCCATTGCTTAATTTTATTTTACGGTACAAAGTTCGGGTACTTGTTTTCGGCACTGACGTGGTACTTTAGCTTTTCAATTAACTTTTAACTGCGTTTATTTTTTTGATCTTATTTGATTTTTTTAAGCAGCTTTTTGATAACCTTGTCCGGGGATTCCGTAACGCTCAACAAAAATTTCCATTTGTTTAATGCTTAACATACGTCCTACAATTATGCCTGTTAGTGGCTCAATTTCTTTTAGCCATTTATTCAATACGTACAATGTGATCGGGCGATATAGCTTTACTAATTGCGTTTTACTGTAAGGTTTTATCATAAACGGCTGTTCCATTTTTATGATCTTAGCGCCTGTGTTTTGATTTGAATTTTCCATTACAATAAAATTAGTTGATGAATAAAAAATGAATAATTGCCCTGTTATACATATTCAGTAAATCGTATTGTCTGTTTTCGATAAGTTCGTTACGTACAATTTCAATTTCCTGTGGATCGGTGTCTTTACAGAAACTCAAAATGGCTTTTGCCAGGAATGCAACCGCTTCATTGTAGTGTGGAACTGTTAAGCGTTGTTGTTCCAATTCCTGATACCAACGTGCCGTACCGCTTAATCCGAAACGGAAATTAATGTTAAGCCAATCAATCGGTTTTGCAATGTATCGCCCAACCCTTCTGCGGATATAACGTTTAGCTAAAATGGCACGTTCAATTAATTCAACAAATCTTTGGTTAGGATCATCGCAAATAAAATGATCTGCGATAAGTTCTTTGAATTTTTCTTTTTCTGCTTCTGTAAAATTTTGACAAGGCCAGAACTGTGCATGACAGAAATCCCAAAAGTCATTGATACGTTTTCTTTTTACAGGTGAAAGATATTTTTCACCGTAAATAATTTGCATAAAGTTTTCAGCGATTTGCTCTTCTAATTTTCTTGCTGTTGATTCCATAATTTATATTGTTTTTATTGATTACTTTGTTTTACAGATCAAAGATAGATCGACTGTTTTCGGAGGTGTCGGAGTATGTCGCAATAATGAAGGTTTTTGAAATATATTTTTCCTTTTAATTTTAATTTTAATTGATTTTTTTGATGTCGTAATTTGTCGCAAAATCGCAATGAATAATTTTCTTGATAGAGTGAAAATTATTTGTCAAATTTGTTATACTGAATGTTAAGCGTGGGCTTGGGGCGGAAATAAAGTACGCGATTGTTCTTATGAACAATAAACTGAGGGTAGAGACGGGATGTCCTCCATGACCACCAATAAGTAGATTAACGTTTGGTCCGTTAACAAATTAAAAAGCCGTTCCAAAATTGGAACGGCTTTTTTTGTGTTGGTAGATGTTTAAGCGGCATGATGTAATTCGGAAACTTCGATTTCAATTTCAGGCCATCCATAATCTTCAAAAATCATTTGTACCTGCGGTATCTCCCAATGATGGCTTTTTTTCTCTCCGTATTTTCCATTAGCTAACTTTAGTTCTCTTTGAAATTGTCTTGTTGATCGTTTGTAATAAGGTGCGAGTTCTTTGGTTCTGTACGGTTGCAACGGAATTTTTACGTAAATTTTCATCTTATCTCCTTTCTATATTATTTCTTTCTCTTACATACAATAACCTCAATTAAAATCATAACGCTCTAAAAAATCATCTTGTTCAAGATCAAAAAATCCTGCAAGCTTTTTTAGATTTAGTTCCTGCTTGGTTTTATATTTTGTTATCAGGTCTTTTACTAATTTGTAGTTTTCTGTTGGTATATCAAGTTCAAGCGGTTCCCTTTTTTTGATCCCCGATTGATTGAATTGTTCTAAAATATATCGTTTTTGATTGGGCGTTGTTAAGCCAAGATCTTCACTTCTATGTAAAAGTGAAATCATCGAAGCTTTCCATTTCTTTTTTAATACGCCTAGTTGTTTAAAAGAAATATCCTTTAAATCTGTTGTAATATCTTTTTCAGGCATTAAAAATTCAGCGGCAAATAAATTAGCTTCATGCGATAAATCCCTGCTGAACTCTGGTGAAGTTTGCCAGTGCATAACTATGTATCCTAAATGATATGCAAGTGTAAAACGTTGCCTGTCGCCAAGTAATTTTTTGTCAGTAACAATCAAAGGGTATTTACCTCCGGCAATAGTACATTTACCATCTACCTTGTCGCTGTCAAATGGAAACGAAAGAAGAAATATTTTATTATGCTCTAATATTTCGCTTATATTTTCAATTGGTCCTTTTTCAATTTGCCAAAGCTTTCTTAATTTTTTAGCGCACTCCTGCGGTGTACCTAATTTTAAAACATCTAATACAGGTATTTCTGGCTCATGATAGGATAGAGTGCTTAATAATTTCTCTAAGTTGAGGCGATATATATTAACGTGCGCGTCTATCTGGGATAAAACCCACGTAGGTATAACCCCACGTTTATTACGATAGCTTAATGGCAAGGGCTGACCTTCTCCCTCTTGTACGAAAAAACTTTGCGGATAGTGAAGGGCTTTGCTCAGAGATTCGAGCATTTCAGCGTTCATGTTATGGTAGTTTTGTTCTAACTGCCATGCTGCTTGTGGAGTAAATTTTAAGATCTTACCTAACTCAGAAAGCGTTAGACCTTTAGATTCTCTTGCGAGTGTTACCATTCTCGGATTTACTTTTGCCATCGTTTTTAGCGTTTACGACAACAAAGTAAATACGTTTTGTAATTTTAAGCAAATTTTAAAGTGTTAATTAAACCGATATTTTAAATGAATTATCTTAAACGATTGATTATCAGACAAATTAATTTTATCAAATTTATCTTTCTTTCGACCTAAATTTATTTTAGTTTTTCAAATCCTTCGCTAAAAAAGACCTTTAAATCTACGCCTAACGCCTTTGCAACACGGGTAAGACTTGTAAAGCGTATATCTTCTCCACGCTCCAGTCTCGAATAGTAACTTAACGTATAATCGTTATCGTATGCAAAAGTCTCTTGGCTTGAATAGCCTTTAGCTTGCCTTAGTTGCTTTATACGCTTTGCAAGCGCTTGAACCTCTTTAGGTTTCTTTTTAATTATTTTAGCCATAGCCTGATCTTAACAGGCATCTATATTAGCGGTTCAGCACCTATAATATTAGCACTATATAGTTTAGCATTTAATAATGCTATATTGAATTTTATCTTTATATTTAACTATTAAAAATGGATTCTACACCAGAATTTATTGAAGCAAAACCCATTTGAAATATTAAACAGAATTGTTATGAAAGGAGGATTGATCGGGAGAGCAGCGCAGATATATTTAAACGATCAACATAAAGCTCATTGTTTTATATTAGAATGTTACGAGCATATTCACAATAAATTTGCTCAGGATATGTGGGGGAAAGATCTAATAAGGGATATTAAAAACTATCACGATAACGTTTAAATAATAGAAGAATAATTATGCTTTATATTAAAAATTACTATCTTTATTCTGTACTTGTTACTGATTTAAAACTAAAAATAACCTATCAAATTTATTAACCAAAAAATCAAAAACATGAAACAAATCTTTACTAATTTATTAATCATTGTTTTGCTCCTAACGCAAAATAATTTATCATCCCAATCAATTGCAGGAGGGAACTTCCATTCTCACGCAATTTGCGGAACAGGTATAATTGGCAAAAGCTCCTCGGTTACAGCGCCAGGCTTGAGTGTTTTGTCTTGGGGCTTCAACAATTATGGGCAACTTGGTGATGGTACTAACGGTACTCCTGCGTGTTCGTGTGGTAACACTAATTGTTGCAAAAATTTACCTGTAACACTTGCTAACTCACAAAATTTTATTGCGATTTCTGCGGGAGCGGCAATAACAATGATGTTAAGAAACGATAACACAGTTTGGGTATATGGTCGTGGTACATTCGGGGCTTTAGGTCTTGGCAATACTTCTGACGTAAATTCGATGCAACAAGTACCAATTACAAATGTTATTGCTATTGCAGCAGGTTCAGGCAATCATTCTTTATTTTTAAAAGGTGATGGAACTGTTTGGTCATGCGGTTATAATTTCGATGGTGAACTTGGTGATGGTACAAATGGCGCAGCAGCTAACAAGGTTTCACCTGTTCAGGTTTTAGGACTTACAGGAATTATAGCAATTGCAGCTGGTGAAAAACACTCTTTGTTTTTAAAGAATGATGGCACTGTTTGGGCGACAGGATATAATGCTTACGGTCAGCTTGGCGACAATACAACAGTAAATAAAAACACTCCTATTCAAATTCCGGGCTTAACTTCGGTAGTAGCAATTGGTGCAGGTGATATGCACTCCATATTTGTAAAATCGGGTGGTTCGGTTTTAGCGTGTGGTCGTAATTTATACGGACAGGTTGGTGATGGTACAGCAGTAAACAATAAATTGATTCCTACCACTACTTCGATAAGTGGCGTTATCGCTGTTGACGGGGGCTATCAATATTCAATGTTCTTAAAAAGTAATGGAACGGTTTGGGCTTGTGGTTGGAATGGTTTCGGAGGATTAGGAGATGGGACAAATACAGATCAAAGTACCCCCGTACAGGTTCTAAACGTTTCAAATATTGTTCAAATAAGTGCAGGATATGAGCATGGTATGTATTTGAAAAATGATGGTTCATTATGGGTTACAGGTTCTAATGCGAACGGTGAACTTGGCTTAGGAAATTATTCTTCTATAAACGCACCTACTGATATAAAACAAATTTGTCCTATCAATATTATCGGCGTTAAAGAGAATGAAGGTGTTGAATATGCTTTCCATATTTACCCGACGGTTTCTGAGGGACAATATAAAATTGAAGGTGAAGGAAAAAGCGAAATGATAAGCGTTTATAATATTCAAGGTGAAAAAGTTTTTGAATCAACAAATAATACTTTTCCTTATACTTTGAATATCTCAAATGTTAGTAATGGAATGTATATTCTCAGAATACAGTCTGGGCAATCTACTTTAAATAAGAGGATAATTAAAAATTAAATAGTTTACACGTTGGGGAAAAGGCGGAACATTTATGTTTCGCCTTTTTTATTTTTTATATGCTCCTGCATCGGGATTAGTTAAACGGTTTGTCCCATTTATATCACTTGGAAACAAATTCGCATCCGTTGCGTTTGAAAAATTGATATTAGCCGAATTACCATCAGTAACGCTAAAGTCGTATGATCCTGAATTTACAAAATTAATAGATTGACTGAACTTGCAATTAGTAAAATGGCTATCTGTGGTTGAACCTATTTTTATACAGGAATAATTGAACTTGTGTTTAGGTTGAAAATTTATATCTGTGTATTTTAAATCCAACGCTAATTCAGAACCCGCGCTACCCTCAATAATACTATTACCAAAATAACAGGTATCTAAAGGAAATACTGTACCATCGCTGTAATTATTGATAGTTACGCAAGGGGTTTCTCTTGAATCTTTACTCCAAAAATTTACAAACGTGCAATGAATAAAATTATAATTTCCTCCCAAAAGTAAATTAACGCATTGCTCTTTACAATTTCCAATAACATTATTGCCCCCATAGATATTATAACCAAGAGAATATAAGCCCCATTTCTTCATATTAAATATTTTGGTATTTGTTATACGAAGTCTACGGGGATCAGCATTATAATTATTGGTTAATAAATCAGCCTGAACACCGATATAACCGTTTTTAATAATTGCGTAATCAATTTCGTTATTCACGCTTCCTTCATTAATCCAAATCCTATCCCATTGCCCAGGTTCATCAGCGTATTCAGATTCTCTTCTATAACCTTGAAAAATCACCTCGTTACCTTTTTGACCTTGTACCTTTAAAGTTCCATATCGGTAAGTCCATAATCCTGCATTCTGATAAAAATAGATCTTTGTTCCCGCAGGAATAATGAGCGTTTGTGCAGAATCCACCACGCACCATCCATAAATTACATGCGGTTTATCATTCGGCCATGTTACAGTAACATTGGCTGACGGAGAAATAACCGAATAAGGCAAATAGGAACCATCCTTGAACTTAATAGCATCGGTTGGGTAATGATAATAGGCATTTTGTCCCCATGCTTCTAAAACGACTTTTTGAGTGTTTCCGTTTATTTCAAAAAGTAGGGCATCTTGAATTACGAAAGGATTGGTTTGTAAATTCGGGTTAATATAAACCTGTATGAAGATATACATACTGTCATGCGCCGCTATTTCAATATCGGAAAATGATTTTCCTTTCTGCCCATCAACGTTGACTATAAAGGCAGAATTAGTGCCGCTTTGAAAGTTAATTGAACTTATTTTTACTTTTTGCGAATTATTATTAATTACGTGGAGTTGTCTTGTTGTTGATCCTGCCTGAGTAAATACTGTATCATAAAGAATTGAGTCCGTTGAAAAAGTCAATTTGGCATTTGGATCGGTTAAGAGTTTGTCCTTTTTACATCCTGTAAAAGAAAAATGCAGATAAGTTAGTATCAGTATAGAAAGTAGATATTTTAGAATTTTTGGCATAAAGTAGTATAACGTAATTTATTCAAATTTATTGTTACCTGAAAAGGCTAACATTCCCTTTGAATTTATAACTTTTTTCGTTTTTTAATGTCATTTGAATTACGTAAAAATAAGTTCCATCATCAGCAGGTAAATTGCTTTGTTTGTTAATGCCTTTCCAACCTTCAAGCGCATCATTAATTTCGCATACAACACCGCCCCATCTATTAAAAATAATCATAGAAGAAGATTTGATATACTCCCCTCGAATTTTAAAAACATCGTTAACCCCGTCGTTATTTGGGGTAAAAATATTTGGAACAAACCCGTATGGTATTCCTTCAATTTGGATTATATCGTTTAAGGTATCGGTACAGCCATAGTTATTAGTTACAAGTAGGACATACGGATATTGACCTTCATCGTAATATGTATGGGTGTTACTAACTTGTGTGGAATTGAAACCATCGCCAAAATCAAAATAAGTCGAATGTGAGCCGGTTGTTGAATCAATAAAGATCACTTCAGGATTGAGAATGTTAGTACTTAGTGGCGATACCAAACTAATTGCCTGCGGTTTTGGAAGTACGTTAATGTAATTCTGCTTACCAATACTATCTGAACAGTTATTTGTATCAGTTACTAAAATGGAAAATGAGAATAGACCAGAATTATTAAACACATAATTAACGGTTGTATCTTTAAACAAAACATCATCAATATTCCAATTGTTATGGGAAGGAATACTATCCAAACTATGAAAACGAACTTTTAACGGTTGGCATCCGATAGTATCTGAAACGGTAACTTTTGCTTTTGGATCAGGCCAAATTTGTACGATCTGAGAACGGGTTTTAGTACAACCATATTGGCTAATAGATAGTACAACAGTATCAATACCTGAATTAGTAAAGTGAATAGCTTGTGGGTTTTCTGCATTTGAAGAAAATGGATTACCATTCTGAAAACTCCAGTTAAAATTAGCTCCAGAACCGTATATTCCATTAGCAAAAAAATTAAAACTATTATTTTTAAAACATTGCGGTGTAAATGAACTTACGGGATTAAGTGAAAGAGTTGTATTTACAACGATAGGCAATTTGAGTGTGTCTGAACAAATACCATCTTTAGCAATAAGCGTCATGGTATAGGTATTAAAATTGGGATAAAGATAAGTTGGTGAAAAAAGCGAGGAAGTATCAGCATTAGTTGAAGGATCACCAAAATCCCAATAGTATTGATTCGCGCCAGTACTTAGGTTGGGGAAATTCAAGTTTATTCCATAACAATCTAATTTGTCTTTATCGGTTTTTGCAACAGGATTTGAAAATGTAACTGTTGCAACAAGCGTATGGGTACATCCGAATTGAGAAACTACCGCAACTACATTTTGCGTATTCGGATTAGTGAAATGAACAATGCCGGGATTAGTGTTTTGTGTTGGTGGATTGGCACTATTACCAAAGTTCCAATTAAACGTAGCTGAAGGATGATAAGCACCACCGATGTTTAAATTTAATTGATTATTCTTATAGCAAAGTGAGTAGGACGGTTGAAGTGTTGGCGAAAGAAGCGGATGAACATTAATCACTTTTGTAGCTGTTGCCGTACAATTACCATAGGTATTATTTACTGCGGTTAAACTGACCGTATATGTTCCGTAAGCAGGGTAAGTATAACTGGGGTTAACCAAGTGTGAAGTATCTGCCAAGGTCGTAAGATCGCCAAAATTCCAAGTAAACGAAGTGGCATTAGTACTTCCATTTAGATAATTGACATTTAACCCAACACAAAGATTAGAAGCAGTAGGAATACTGGCTACTAAATAACAGTTTACAATATTAAATTGAAAATCGAGGCGGTTGGTATTAATTAGGTTTCCATTTCTGTATTCAGATACACAAATGCCAATTCCAAACTGACCGATCATTGAAGGTTTAAATTTTAACTGGCCTGTACTTGAATTTAAAGTAATTCCACCGCTATTTGGTATAGGATTAGTAGCGGTGTAAGGTGGAACCCAATTTATTGGAGTGAACGGAGGTGATGATGTAGGATTTGGTTGTGTGGTTGAATTGTTCGCGCCACTTAACGGTGTGCATAATTGATAAACAAGACTATCGCCGTTAGGATCTGTTGCTGCAAATGAGTAATTGAAAGTATCAGTAAGGCATAAAAAAATCGGTGGTTGGGTAAGGAAATTAGGTGTGCTGTTTGATTGTGGTGGAATATCGGTAGTAATGGTCATACCGTTCATACTTGGTAAAGAAATATTTATTACAGACGCATTACGGCAACATCTTTGGTAAGCAATAGTATAACCCGAAGCATTTGAAGGTAAAAAAACGGTATCAATATAAGTTCCTGTTTCAACACATATTCCTGGAGGCGGAACAAAACACGGATTGGTACTTGTCCCCTTTATTGTATCTCGTTTCTGTAATAGTAAGCCATTATTATAAACGAGCGAGTTATTTGCTTTATTGAAAATAGAAATAAATGCAGGATTGTCGAAGTCGGCTATAACGCCACAGTCCCTATAAACAATTAAGCGGATTTCATATTTACCTGCTCCTAAAAATTTATATGTGATTTTACCACCGACGATATGCGAAGCAAATCCGGTTGTCCCTAAAAAGAGGGCGATGAGTATTAATAAATATCGCAAAATATTACAGCTATTAAAGATAGTAATTTTAACTAAAAACTACCCATTTTAACGTAAAATTACTCTGTAAAAAGCCTTTGGAATGATGAAATATTGAAGCTATTTTAGTACTTTAGAGTGCTATACTAATAAAAATGAAATCCTTATAACAAAATGAAAAATAAATTATTATTTTTTGCATTATTACTATCTAGTCTTATTGCAATCTCACAAAATTCCCAACCCCTTACCTTAAAAAATAACTCTGATTATATCCCTGAGACAACTCAAAACGATACTATTCTCAAACTTTTTAAAACTACACAGCTCGGTAAAACAAAAGTTTCTCTAAGACAAAATATCGAAGAATTAAAAGAAATTTCAGTTAAAGACCCTAACAATTTTTATCATTTTAAAAAGGATAGCTATGGCGTTGCGGATAGCATTTGGGTAGAGGTTAATAAATCGAAACAGATTATAGCAATATATTTTTCCTATGATTATGCTCCTGAGTATTCCAATGATACCGCATATATACACGAGCTACACAAGTACCAAAAAATAATAAGCCCTAACGGAAAAGAGTTTGTTTATACATCCCAAACTGTTTCTTATAAAATAACAAAGTGGGAGTATAAGACAGTAAGGTTTGAGTTAATTGAAGTAAACAAGGCTGGAAAGAAAAGGACTTATTCAGTGATTTTTGATAATGAGTTATATTTTCAAAAGCTAAACGGATATAAGGGAAATAAATCAGAAACATCCATTGAACTTTTACGACTTGGCTTAAATTAAAATTTCGGATCGTATTATCTATTTTTAATTGGTTTGTTTCGTACCCATATATTTATTGCATATTTACAACCTTTAGTAACAGGTAAACCTGCGTGATAAGCTGCCTTTATTACTTGACCGTTTTCGTCGAGATTATTAAATATTACAACACGGCCCTTTTTAGGAGTAACTAATATATCTACGTTAGGAAAATAAGTTCCACCCCCCTCAAAATCATCATTCAAATAAGCAAGCATTGTATATTTTCTTTGCCCGCTTTCTTCTATTTCTTTTTTCCCGCGTTCGTTGGTCTCATCAAAAGTATCATAATGATTTTGGTATTCCTGCCCTGGTTCATACCTAACACACTGGAAAAATTCAAAATGACTTTCAGGAACTTTAAGAATCTCAGAGGCTTTTTTTCTTATGCCGTTTAACACTTCGTCGTTCGGATAGATATGAAATTCTGAGGATCGGCTTGTTCTTCCGTAATCAATAATACTGTCTTCGGACGCTACGCCTAACCCGCTCGGTTTTGAAATTGGTTGAGAAAGATTAATAATGTACTCGCACTCACTATCCGTTAAGAAGTTATCTCTTAATTGAATATTTTTTAACTCAGGATTTTCAAATTTTTCTTTGTTATACGATTCTTCCTTTTCTACAAAGTCCGGCTCACCGTCTGGATTTTCCAAATCTGTAATTGATAAAGCGACCTTTAACCATTTTTTTTCAAATTCGTTTTGATCTTCCAACACCCAACCTTTGCGCGGGTGGAGATACTCAATTATATTTCCTTTCCAGATCGAGTAATACAAAACCATTGAAACCATTTTAGTATCGCCATTAACGAGGTCTTCAATAAACAGGAAAGATAAAGAGGGAATTTGAGGAAGCTGTTCCAAATTAGCTTTATAGGAAGCTGCTTTAATACCCCACTTCGCAAGAATTTCTATCATTGCCTTATCAGATAACCTTGGATAATCTTTATGCGCTTTTACATCATTCTCAATTGTGAATTGAGATATAGACAAATTTAGGTGAGTAATGAAGGTTTTGAAAAGTGCGATTGGAGCATCGGCTATATTTCGTTGAGGGAACCACTGTTTTTCCATAGGCTCTAATATAAGAATTATTTGAAATCTCATTCTTAAAAGTGTTACAGAGTCACGCCTATTATGTGCCAATTTGGAACTTTTTAAAACATCCGTGAGTTTTTGCCCTAAATTTGAATAAATAATAATCAAATGAATGATCCTATTGACTACAAAAAAATTCGCAATCTAAGGATTGACAGTGATCTTGGGCAAAAAGAACTCGCTGCTAAATTAAATATTTCGCCTTCTGCTTATAGTAGGCTTGAGCGGGGAGTCCGTAAAATCCGCATGGAACATTTAGAAATAATTGCTCCAGCGTTAGGGAAAGACATTGCAGATTTTCTTAAGAACTCCAAAAAAAGTAGATCCATCGAAGGTCATCCTGAATCATTGAAATCCGAAATTGATTTATTGGAATCCATGATGTATTTAATATGTGCCGGAATAGAGCAAGAACTTGATTATATGGATAACCGTTACATAAGTAAATATGAGCCCATCCCATATTCATACGAGGAATTTCTTAATGAAAATGGCCCTAAAATTGCCTTGTCACAATTTAAAAAATACATAAAGGAATATGGAGAATTAAAAGATCGTCCGTATGAGTGGTACAGGGAACGAATGGAGGAACTTTATCCCAATATTAATGAAAAAGAAAAGAATCCAGATTGGATTAATTCCCTTATCGAATACCGTTCAAAATTTGAATTCAATGGATATCATCCATTTTGCGACTTCTTTGGTAAAGATGAGTATGAGCATTTTAATGGCAAGAGCGATGAGTTCATCATGGAATTTATTTTAGATAAGAGCAACTTTGATTTTGTTGAAATAATTATGAATGACGGCGTTGGTTCGGGCTATTCTTATTCGACTGAAGATTACTATTCAGCATTTAAGGATATGTTAGAGGAAAATCACGTTGTTAAACTTCTTTTTCAGTATGGCTTTTTAGGTCAAAATAGATACAGTTATTTCTGGAATAAATACTGCGAAGAAAAAGGTGAGGCTAATAAAATCCATGTCAATTCTAACGATCAAGAAATAATTCAAGAGATTCACAACAGAATGCAGGAAATTGTCAAAAAGAAGTCTCCAAATCTTTAAAAATGGGCTTGGATAGAGAAAAGAAATTATGGCATGAACAAATGGTAGTTTGGCACAAGCAAAATATTATTGTATGCAATCAGCAAATAGAATATTTAAAGGGGACAATAGAAGCGAATAAAAAATTCCTGGCAGCACAAATTCAAAATATTCGGGGGCAAGAAATCAGTTTAACGCCTAATGAAAATGTAGTATCGAACCGAACGGAGAGAATGTCCTTGCTCGACAAAATGATTGTTACTCAAGAAAACATAATTAAATGGCACAATAGGCAGATTGAATTTCACAGTAGTATTGTGAAATGGTAAGTACAATCATACAAGGATTGCAGTAGAAAAATTATTGGTGATCTTCATATTTTTCAATATTAACCTGACTATAAATTGAGTTCGCTGTTTCTATTGGTAAAAGTCCTGTCGTATCAATCTGAACTTCATTTCCATCTTTATGTTTGATGGTATCTTCATTTAATTTCTTACTAATTCCGAAGTCTTTGAACTCTTCATTGGGCCGTAGCTCCAATCTTTTTTTTAGTTCCTCCTCAGTTGTAAAAAGAGCAAATATTTTTACTGAAAGCGTATTGTCCAATTCGTAAACTCGTTTAAGGTATTCTTTAATCTTATTTCCGCTGAAGGTATCAACAACAATTACTGGACTGAATCCTAATTTGATAAAATCATATACTAAGCCCGTTGAAGCTTGCAGTATATTGATGTGTTCTGCTTGATTTTTCCAATCAACTGCAATAACCATTTGGCGAAGCGTGTCAACTTCCATTCGCACTCCATTAGGGAAGAATTGTGATAAACTTTTTGCCGTTTGTGATTTCCCGGAACCTGGTGCGCCTTTCAGAATTATTATATCAATGCGTTTGTTTTGCATTTAATTGAAAAGAAGTGTTTGAGGTTTGTTGCACGACATATTTTTGCAAGGCAAATTGCAAGTTTTCATAATCTTCGATACTTGGGTTGAACGTTTCGTGGAAAGTATTTCAATAATATCTTTCGTAGCTATATTACCCAAGGGCTCTTTAGCCAAAGGAATCCTGCGATGGTCAAAACATTTTACGACATCGCCGTTTGGATAAACGCAAATATTTTTTCTAGCGGCACAAGGCGTGTCATTATCATAATTGACTTTTTCGGTTGTATCATGGTTATTCCAATGTCCACCAAAGTCCTGATTGAATTGGGTGTTGTGCTGAAGACCATGTTGCTTACACCACTCAATGACTTTTGGAATTTCTTCCGCTGATTCTTTTGAAAGAACTGATTGTATTCTTAACTGATCGCCTAAAATTTCTTTCGCCAACATAATCTTAGGCATTACAATGTCAAAGTTTTTCTTACCACGAAATTCATTCCATTTTTCTTTCTCAACTGAATCAACTGAAATAACTAGGATGTGTCCAAGTGCTTTATATCTATTTAAGAATTCTTCATCAAGAAATCTAGCATTTGTAACTATTACCATTGGAACATCTAACTTCTTTGCTTCTTCTGCAATTAGCATAACATCTTTTTTAAATAGTAATGGCTCTCCGCCTGTTAAAGTAACCTGATATAGATTGTGATGAAGTCTTTTAAGACAATTAATGAAATGAGAAATCATTAAATGTTGATCTCTTGGTTCTGGTCTCTCCCAAATTCCGCATTTCGGGCAACGATCATTACAAGCATTTGTAATCATGTAAATTAATTCGTTGCCTTTCACTCCATAAAATCTCCTGATAGGAGTTTTGTACCATCTGTAAATGCTCCATTCAATTGTCTTTAGCAATACCAAAGGAATTACTAAATGTTTTTTCTCCACTCGCTTTGCGAATGGTCGTATCTCTCCAAGATAATCGTAGATCATGTGAGAGATTCCTTGTTTATTCTTTTTAAGGCTATATATGAGGCTCATGTATGTTTCCTTTATAAATTGATTCTGATGCGTCCCACATTAAAACGGTATGCCCTTCGTAAACTGTTGCACTCGAACTTTTGTATTTCTTAAACAACTTCATAAACTTGTTGAAACCCAAAATTGAATTTTTATACCCGTAATCATGCCATAACTTTGCCTCAAGGCAAAAACCTATTTTGTATTTGCTCCGCATACGTAAACACAAATCAACATCTTCACCAGCCGCAGTCGGAAATCGCTCATCAAAACCAAACTGTTCTACAACAAAAGACTTTATTCCGAAATTTAGTGATGGCATATACCATAACTCTTTTCTTTCAGGTAGTAACCATTTACCTGCAAGCGTACCATTTATGTCATGGTAATAATCAAGTAGTGTTTTGCCCCAAGAATATGTCATTCCTCCAACTGCTCCAAAATCGGTTGCGATAAGAAAGGCAGTCATTTTTTTGTTCCACTCTTTATCTAAGATGCAATCGTGGTCAGTGAATAAAAGGTATTCCGCACCTGTGCTGATCGCTTTCTCAATGCCAATGTTCCTTGCTCTTGCTGGCCCACCATTTTCTTTTAATAAAATATGATCTACAAAATCGTGGCGAAGTTTATACTTCAAAGGGCTTGCGTCGTCAATCAGGTAAACATTCTCAAATTGTTGTGTTTGCTGTTGCACGCTGTCAAGCAACCTATCAAGACAATTGATGTCCCATTGAGTTTTGATATAACAAGGAATTATTAAAGCACTCATTTGTCTATCAAATTTAATAAATTTCCAATAACTCCCTAACCAAACCCTAATATTCCCTAATCAGATTACATTGCTCCCCAATCACTCCCTAATCACTCCCTAATTATTCCCAATCACTCCCTAATCAATATTCAATGCAAAAACAGCATCCCTAAGAGTGGTTTTTATAAAAAAATGGCAAAAGATTAAAAATTAATTAAGTAAATCAATTATTGCGACATGGAAAAAAAACAATGATGGAATTTTGTGGTGGGAAATGGAAAAGCAAAAAAATATTGAAATTGAAAATTCATCAAAAAGTGAAAATGAAGAATTAGATGCTGAAAAAAAAGAGAAGCACCTGAAAGAATTTACAGAGGAAGAAATAAAGATGATTAAGTTAATGTCAGATATTATTGTTAGGAACCTGTTAGAAAAGAAAAATTTGGAAAATCTGTAAAATATTATTATATTTAAAGTATTATTTAAATTTGTATTTATGAAAGTAGCTTATGACTATATTAGAATATCTGATGATGACCAATCACACTTTAGTATTCCTGGTCAACAAAAGATGAACATAGATTTTGCTTTTAGGCATAATATTAAAATTGTGAAAACTTTTTTAGATGATGGCTATTCTGCAAAAGACTTTAATAGACCAAACTGGAAACAGCTTGAAAAGGAATTGGCAAAAAACAAAAGTAAAATTGATTACTTGATTGTTTGGAAATATGACAGGCTAATTAGAAATGCAGCAGAGGGGTTGAATTTTATTGAGAAACTTGAAAAGAAGTGGAACATAGTTTTACTTTCTGTTATGGAAAATTTTGGGATTGATCCAAACTCACCATATTTTTTTAAACACAGGGCTGACCTTTTAGTTTCAGCAGAGTTTGAAAGGAGGTTAATTTCTGATAGGACAAAAATGGGAAATTGGTCTGCCAAAGATTCTGGCAGATTTATTGGGAGGGCTTCAATAGGGTACAATAATGCAAGGGACAATGAAGATAAACCCGTACTTGTAGTAGATCAGGAAAAAAAGCCAGTAGTAGAAAGTATATTTTCAGATTTTCTGGGTGATATGACTTATCCAATGATAAAACAAAGAGTTCTTGAAACATGGGGGGTTAATCTAAAAGGGCATAATGCTATTAAAGATATTATTGCCAATCACACTTATGCGGGACTTGTAAAAGTTCCCGAATATCATGGCAAAAAATCATACATGAGAAAGGGAATACATGAACCAATTATACCCGAAGACATTTTTTGGAAGGCATATTATAAGTTACAGGACAAAATAAAACCACAAGGCCCAAAAATTGTTGATGATAATGTACCATTAAGAGGTTGGGTAATGTGTCAGGGGTGTGGTGGTTTTCATACAGGGGGAAAATCTAAGGGGAGGTCAGCTTTTTACTACTATTACAGGTGCAAGAAATGTAATGGGGAAAATCACAGTGCCGAAAAAGTGCATACTGAAATAACAGAAATCCTAAAACATCTTTCTTTGGACGAAAAATATGTAAAAGCACTAATTACTGATGCCCAAATGAAATTGGATAAAGAATTTGAAGGGAAAAGCATAAAGATCAAAAAGCTAAAATCAGATTCAGAGCAGATTAAGGACAAATTGGATTCATTGGAGGAAAAATACATTGCCAACAAGATAACACAAGAAACTTATGACAAGTGGTTTCCTGTTTATTCAAGGGAATTGAACACCAAAAGCATTGAAATTTCAGAATTGGAAAAAGACAGTAGTGATGAATTAAACCACTATAAACAGCTTTTACCTGCTTTTACAAGCCTCAATTCCATTTATGATCTTGGGGGTGTTGATGACAAACAAAGCTTCTTAAAGGGCATTTTTTGGGGTGGTTTTACCAAAGAAAAAGTAGGTGGTCGAACCAAAGTTTTAAACCCCATGTTTGAGGCTAATCTTGACAAAATCAGCCACTTATTGAGAGTAGAAAACATGAAAAAGCCTGAGCAAAACTCAGGCTTTCTCTTTAGTACCCGGGACGGGACTTGAACCCGTACATCCGTGAAGATACAGGATTTTAAGTCCTGCGTGTCTACCAATTCCACCACCCAGGCATTTGTGGTAAAAAAAAGAGCTTTGGAGCTCTTTTGAGCGAAAGACGGGTCTCGAACCCGCGACCTTAACCTTGGCAAGGTTACGCTCTACCAACTGAGCTACTTTCGCTTTTTTCCTTTTAAGGAGTGCAAATGTACTGATAATTTTTAGTCTGCAAAATTTTTTTTGATCAATTTTTGCAAATTATCCACCAACCAATTTCTTTATTTCGTTTAATTTTAAAAGTGCCTCAACGGGAGTTAATGTATTGATGTCTATTTTTAAGATATCTTCCTTTATTTGCTGTAATAATGGATCATTCAACTGAAAAAAGCTCAATTGCATATCATTTGATTTTTTCGGACTGATCTTTTCCTGACTATTGATCGTTAGATCTTCTCCTTCGGCAAATTCAAATTCATGCTCTTTTTCTAATTTCTTTAAGATCTCATTTGCGCGTTCAACCACAAACTTTGGCATACCGGCCATTCGTGCCACGTGTATACCAAAACTATGCTCGCTGCCACCTTCAGCTAACTTTCTTAAAAAAATTATTTTGTTGCCACTTTCTTTTACCGACACATTAAAGTTTTTAATGCGTGGAAAAAAAGTGCACATATCATTTAATTCATGATAATGGGTTGCAAATAGCGTTTTTGCTCTGTTCTTTGGTTGATTGTGAATGTATTCTGCAATACTCCAAGCAATTGAAATACCATCATACGTTGAGGTCCCTCTTCCAATTTCGTCCAATAAAATTAAACTCCGTCACTTAAATTATTTAAAATGCTTGCCGTT
>JALHPG010000058.1 GCA_022842625.1 Bacteroidia bacterium
ACACTGGGTTGATCTTTACGATCTTGACGAGCATAGCCAAAATAAGGGATAACAGGAATGATATGGCGAGCACTTGCTCGTTTAGCAGCATCAATTAATAATAATAATTCCATTAAATTATCAGCAGGCGGCATGGTGCTTTGAATGATAAATACACTTTGCCCGCGTATACTCTCTTCATAAGAAACCTGTAATTCTCCATCGCTAAAGCGATAATGAGAAACTTTACCCAATTCTTGCCCGTATGCCTTAGCAATTTTTTCTGCTACTGCATCGGAGGCAATTCCTGAAAATAATCTTACTTGTGATTCCATTTTTAAAAAGGCTTGCAAATATACTGTTTTTCATAGTTTTGGCAAGTTTTTTTGGCTAATTGTAAAAGAAAATATAGCTTTGTGACCCCTTATAAACTGGGAAAATGCCCCGATGGCGTGGATGACGAAACAGAAATCTTTGATTTCGTGTTTGTCACCATCCCGACAAGCGGTAGCTTCGTCGGGAGAATTGGTAAGTAAATTGGTATAATTAAATTTATACCGAATTAAATAAAGGTCTATTTGGAAGCTAACACTCGTAGGCCATTGCAGTAAAGCAATTTAAAAATCAAATGCCCCGATGGCGGAATTGGTAGACGCGCTGGTCTCAAACACCTGTGTCTTCACTGACATGCCGGTTCGAGTCCGGCTCGGGGTACTAGACCGGACTTCTCTTCAAATTTAGAGAAGTCCGGTTTTTTTATTTCCCCCAAACCCTTTGATAATAGGGCGATTTGGGCAATCACACGATTTACTTCAGGGGTTCGATAATGCTCGATTTTCGTATCATATACCAAACCGGAAGGAAATACCACATTTTGGAAAGTTTGCTTTTGGTAATAGTCCCCGGAAGCCCACACAGGTGCGAGGTTTGCCGATAGTCTGCAAGCAAAATTTATCAATTCTTTAGGGTTCGATAATTTTTGTTCCAACTTTTCAAGGGACTCCATAATACCCTCTTTGCGCTTCTTCATTTCAGTCGAAAATTCATCATAAATGTCCAAACTTACAGCCCCAATTGCGTGTCTTTTACGCAAATTATAGAACTCCTCCTCAACCTCGTTAAGCTTCAAAGAAAGGGCTTTTTTCTCGCTTGTGCTGGTTTCTGTTAGGTTCTCCCAAGTATAGCGCAGTTGCTTTTCTAAAGGCTCAACGTAGGCAGAATTTACCGTATAATTTGAAAGCAATTCTTCAAACTTGCCGTGCATGATTTTAATGCTCCGATTTACCTTAATTCCGATCCGATTTACCTTATAATAATAAAGCCCCTTCTTCTTCACGATGTATCCTGTGAAAGGGGCTCCAGTTTCTGCATCTTTTACAAATACCTTCAATGGCAGGTTATCATTGGCTTTGTTGACTTTAAAGCCATCAGTCTTCTTGAGTTCGTTTGCTCTTAGAAATAAATCTTCATCGATTAAAGGAGGATGCTTTCCTCTAATAACCTCGCCATTCAATAAATTGTGCGACATGAATCCACAATAAAAGGGGTTCGAAAATATGCCGCCAAGGGTCTGCTTAGGCATATTAATACCCAAGCATTTTAATTTTTCAATAATTTGATCGTAGGTCATTCCATTGGCTCGCCAAATAAAGGCTTGCTTAATGGCTTCTCCTTTTTCACTAATAATAATAGTTTGAGTGGGCGCACCTTTTACAAACGCATAACCTGTTGGCGCATTACCAATCCATTCTCCTCTTAATAATTTCTCTCGCATCCCATCAATCGTTTTCTGTCTTCGTAAATCGTTATCGTATTTACCAAAGATGAATTGGATGTTTTGTTGCAATGCTCCGGCATGGGAGTTTGTATCGATTGGTTGTGTAACAGCCATGATACTTACTCCGGTCTTCTTTAATTCGCTAGCTATAAAAATTGCGCTATCTCCAGTCCTACTGAATCGATCCAAACTATAAACTAAAATGAAAGAGATTTTTTCTTTACTCGCTTTTACAAATTTGAGCATTCGAGTAAACTCTTTCCGTTCATCGCTTTTCGCACTTTCATAAGTTCCTCCAAAATAACCTTTAATGTCCAACTTGTTTTTAATGGCGTAATCCATGCAATACTTTTTTTGCCACTCCAAACTTTGATTGGTGTCCATTTGTTCCTTGGAACTCACCCTTGTGTAAATAACGCAATTTTGAATAGACTCATCTTTCAATGCTGCTCCTTTGCCTTTAGCAAATTTTTTAAGCAGCGTTTCGTTGTTCTCCATCAAGATCACCTCCTTTTATAATTGTTAGTTTTTGCTTGCTATGTTTTTGTTTCATATATAATTCATAAAACAGGATTGATAATTTTTCCAAAGCAATTATTGTTTCTTCCGCTTCCGCATCAGAAATATTTTCAAAGCCTTTGCATTTTTTCAATTCAGCAACGCTCAACCTTTTGTGTTTTTTATTTCCATTAACACTTTCCATCTTCACGTAAATTTCAATTTTCATACTCCGTTTATTTGCTTGCTTTATTTGAAGTACGGTACACTTTTTTGAACGTGGTAGCGAATTCGACTTTCTTTTTTTGAGGGGAAAAAATCAAGGAAATAAACTTGCACGTTCAAAATATAAGTGCCATACTCAATGACAAATACCACTAAGAATCGTCTATTTTACAGGGATATGGGGTACAACAAAACACAAAGCAAAACTATGCCCGTGCTTGGTGGTGCTTTCGTGGTTTAGGATTCGACTACGAAGTATAGCTCTAAATGAAGATGTTGGTTTGTAAAGGAACCGGAAGGGAACAAAACGGCACTTAAACTATTTTTTCTTAGTGTAACCGAGCTTATCGGCTATTAAAGGATTATTATCTAACCACTTTTTTAAATCTTGCAAATTGTAAAAGTCATTTGACCCTTTACTTCTGCTAGTCTCATAAGAAACAGTAATAATAGCTGACTTTACTATTTCATTCTTTGAATCAGTCATGTGTTATTTGTATAATTATAGACATCTAATCGTTGTAATATTTAACTTGTGATTCCGGGTATGTTACTTTCAAAACGGCTGCATCAATATCATAATCCCAAACTAATCCTGGTTTTTCTAATCCCAAATAATCTTTTCCGCTGTTTCGCAATAACCCAAATCCCATTTCTTTGGAATACAGATAATTCAAAATGCTTGATTTAACCACTCTAGTGGAATCACTCGGCTCTTTCTTAAAGACATCTTTGCATCTCAAATAATTTGCATATAACTTTTCGGTTGCATATTGATAATTGCTAAAATATCCGGGATGTTTATACTTAGATTTATCATAAATTGAAACAAGTGATTTCTCTATTAAATCAATTTCGTGTACGGTAATGGTTTTAGGATAAACAAAATGTAAGAGATCTAACAATAAAATATCTCGATATTTATTTTCTTGTTCTTTCCAATTAATATTTAGGCAAAGAAATGTCGCATGTTCAAAAATAGATTTCCGTAATGACAAAACTTTTTCATTAAGCACATCATAATCGTAAATTTTATAGTTAGCCGTTGAATTTGCATTCAATAAAAAGCTGCCTAACATTTCAATCAGATAATGCTTTAAACCATAGCCCTCATCTGAATTATAAGCTCCTACGGGCAAATATTCATTTTGATACAAGTTGAGTTTATACTCAGACTGATCAACCCAAAGTTTAGGATCAAGTTTATTAAAATGTTTTTTTACTTCATTAAACCAATCTGATTCAACCTCGTAATAAACCCAAGTTTTGTAATCACGATTTGACTTTTCAATTCGTTTTAGTTTATACTTGCTCTCAATTGAACGAATTTTATCGCTTAGTTCCTTCTTAAAACTGATTACAAATTCTGTTTTATGAAGAGTGTATTTCTTTCCATAATAAATAAACATTAAATCCAATGCGATTGACATATTCGATAGATCCTTTATTGTCAATGGTCTGTTTGGAACATATTTAAATGATTTGCTACTGGTTAATTTACTTAACTGACTTGTATAAAAGCTGCAAACTTTATCTAGATGTTTAAGAATAACTTTTTCTTCTAGTTCACCTCTATTATTTACGGAAACACTTTGTCTAACTTCTCCACCACTTCCGGTTTGTTCATCTTCATTTTGATTTGATAAAGCTTCTTCATTACTCTCTTTAATGCTCGAGTTAGATTGAATAAGCCCCCTAGATAGAATATTTAAAAAATCGGCTATTTGAACACTTGAATTGTTTAACAAATCAGATTCATTCGAATGCACTGTATTAAGCTGATTGAACTCATCTGTTGTTAGTGCATCATAAATTTTGTGGCTCTCCTTTTGATCTTTTGAACCTCCTATCTTGCTTGCCTTTTTCAAAGTTCCATCTAATTCTTCATCAACCCAGTTGTAATCAGCATAACCCAATAGTTCTATAAACTGCCCATTTTCCGGATCAACTGACAGCGATTCGATAATCTGACCAATTTCTGCATGATTTGGATCGGGATTACATTTGCTCTGATATGCTACATTATGAATTAAAGAATAGTTTGTTATTCGCTTATCACTTTCTGCTAAATATATTTTATACGCCTCGCTTGGATTGTTAAGTGAGAATTTTAATTCTCTAGATACACAGCCAACAATTTGCATTTCCAATTGGTTGTTTTCTGAATCTAAAATTATTATCTGCTGATTTTCCGTAGTTGTATCTTTCAAAAAAACGAGCAATTTATTTCCATTTATTTCAGAATAAATTATTCTGTTCTCAAATTTGACACTCGGAATATTATCTCCCATGTTGTTAGGCTTTCGGGTGAAAGACCTTACATCTATTGGTTTAGCTTTTTTATAATTAATACTAAGATCATTAATATAACCTTTGTTGAGTTTTCTCTTTAAAAGTATTCCAGCTTCGCCATTTTTATATTTCGCAGTATTAGAACCTAAAGCATTAATTGTAGCATTTGCACTTCCGATTAGTAAATATTCCCATCCATCTTCGAATTCAAAATTGAATATTTTAGCATGCAATCGATTAAACCTTTTGTCAAAGTCCTCTAGGCAATCCTTCCAATCAAAAAATTTGATGGTGTTACATAAAAGATCATTTAGTTTAATAGGTAAAAGCCCAAATTCAGAATCTGAAATACAAACAGTTTCCTTAATATTTAAATCCGTTGTAAATTGCTCTAATACTTTTCCACCTTCATCGAAGTAGGGAGAAACGATAGTTAGCTTATTAATAACCTTTTTAGGCAGTGCTTTAACTAGCTCTTGGTAGGAAGTTATCGAACTTGAATTGCCTATAAACTGTATTTCCAAGTCCTTGCTAATTGGCATGAACCCTTCGGAGGCGAAACTCCTAATTTCATTTAACCAAGGCGATCGTTGAGTAATCCATCCTATTTTTTGTGCATTGAATCCTTTTGCTTGCAAGAGATATTGCTGCAAGTAATTCCAAACCGAGGCGAACAATGGAGCATTCGTACTTTCAATTGAATTAAGATGAAAAGCTCCCCAAATTTCATCATTAGTGCTTAATCCGGAAGATGTAAGATTTCCTGATCCAATAATCAGTAGACCATGCTTCTGACCAGTCAAAAGCATTATTTTCGGATGGAAAACTCCCGTTTCATATATTGGATTTAAACTATATGTTTTATGGGTTTTAAATTCATTACCATTCGAACTCTCAAGATGCTGCTCTAAGTATTTACCGTCTAGAAAAACATTTACATTTTTAATATTGGAAGTACGAAGTACAGACATAATTCTCTCTTCAAAAAACGTAAAATCAAACGTATAGGATGTTATTATACAAGAGGAATATTTTCCTTTGTTTTTACCTATTAGGTCTAATATGTTTTGTCTTTCGATCATTTTCACTTATACTTCTCTAATAATTTCTCTCCTGCTTTTGTTAACTGGTAATCATCATTTAATAGCTTCAAATCATAAAGAAATGAAGTAAGGCTGTTGATTCTAGGGCTAGTAAAACCGGGGTTAAAGTTGCCTATTTGTCTAATGTAATTGTCTTCAATTATAAATTTCTGAGTAGATTGTGATCCCCCTCCCATTTTACGATAAGCTACATACTGATGTCTTGTAATTGTTTTATTTGAAAGGAACTCGTAAATAAAATCGCCAACAGTTTGGTGCAAGTGCTTTTCAAAACTCATATAGTAAGTTAAAACATCATCATTATCACCTATATTTCTCTCGTTTGTAAATGTTCTAAGATAAATTAGGTTCTCTTTATTTTCCTTAAACAGCTGCCACAACAAAACAAAGCCATAAGCCATACGTTCTATCATTTTACTATTCATGATCGATTCATAAGCGGTCTTCTCTGATCCTATTTTAGATTGAATAATACTTTCAATAGAAACTTTATCCGAATTAATTACTTTGTTTTTAATTAGAAACTTCACTATTTCATTTCTGCAAACTGCAATAAATTCAGGCAATGGCATCCAACCTGCACCAATCAAATTTTGTAAATAATCTAAGCTTCCGTTAAATACTGCTGTGTTGGCAACTTGATAATATTCGTTTAATTGGTAATAATACCAGCCTGTTAAACAATTGTCCAATTTACTTTCATAATTACCCTTAGAGTTATATGCAAACATTGTAAACGAACGTTGATCGAAAGTATCTTCTTCTTTCTGTATAAATTTTAAAACATGAACAATTGTTTCTTTTCGCATTGATACGGTGTTCTCCCCAACAATTAAAGGTTCATCTATGTCAAGAAGTAAGTCGATCAATTGGGAGCTTTCAGCATTACCCAATTTTAATTCGGTTAGATTGAAATCAACAGCAAGTTCTTCTAGCTCCTGAATATTCACCGTTCCCTTTTTAATGCAAGCAAAAAATGTTGATTTATTTTTTGTTTGAATATTTGCATCAAAAGCTAACGCTAAATCTTCACCTGTAACCTTAATCCCCTCTCTTTTAGATGTTCTTCGATATATTCCAATAATCTCACCACTAGCATTAACAGGCTCTTCAATCAAGCCTATTTGCCTTAATGAACCAACGTAATACTGACCAAATATTCCAAAACCATATTGCCAATATGTGTTTTCGGTAGAGTTATCAGGATTGTATGTTCCTGTTTGAAGAACAAACTCAGTTAAATTTTCTTTAAATCTATTTACAGCATAATTACTTCCTGAAATACTTTCTATTCCTGAATGAACAGATAGTAAAGCTATTATATATTCAGCTCTTCTAATAAACTTTTTCTGCTCTTTCGGATCTGAACTTTCAATTATAATGGCATATTCTTGAAGAAGCCAACAATAAAAGCTATAATTTCTGATTCGACTTGTAACGTTATTTAATCCGGGCAATAAATACGAATACGCCTGAGTTGAAGGGTTTTGAAGACCAAGAGGGTCTAGTCCTGTCACAAAGGATATCTTGTCTCCAAAAAATGGAACACGAGCTTCGTTATTATCAATTACTTTAGTTGCCATTTATGCAGATGTATATACTTTGATGTCTCGACAATTGTTAGTGTTCCTAATATTACTATTAGTCGCAGAAAGTAATAAAGAGATACGATCTTCAATCCCCCCCTTCGTTATTCCCGGTTGAACTAAAATAATTTGAAATGAAACTTTTAAACCTCTGTTGTTATTTATAAAGTCCCTTAACTGTGTATATGAATCAGAACATAATCCATTATTTAGAACTTTACCATGCTGTCTTTTTTGGAGTTTCTGAAGGAGCCTTGAATGATTGGTATAACTTAGTGACTTTATTCCTTGTCCAATTACTTCATACAAATCATCAACTCTATTTCCTGGGTTCTGAGTTCCTGATCCTTTGCAGTGGTATAATTTGATCAATACTTCATCATCGTCAAGTTCAGCACTTATAAAATCAGCGATTTCACCTGTACCATGATCATAATAAACAAATGGATACCCACTATTCCCTAGGTGGTTTTTGAAATAATGGTGAATAGATCTATCCCCATTAACCTCATTATCTATATCTACATTATTAATACTCCAATCAATCCCATCATCCAATAGATCGGCGTGGATACTTTGCGTATTTCTTGGCTCGCTAAGATATTGGTAACTATTATACACAATGGAAAAATCGTGATAATAAAACGTCAAAGGATTTGCATTTAGGTAATCCATTATTAATATCCCATCATCATTTTCTGTCCTCTTTATTTTGATATTATCCGACAAATCTGTGTTCTCAGAAGTAAAGTAATTCTCATAGTTAAAACTAAAAATAATTGGCAAAGTAAAATCTCCTGAAATAAGTTCAATTCTATAATTCTCTTGATCAGAATTAGCATGATTAAACTTTAACTGAATATTTGTCAATTCATCTGAAACTATATTATCATTAATTCTAAATTCATACTTAATGAAATTTTTAAATACTCTCTCATGCCAATTTACCGCCACTACATCCTTCGCTGGTAAGGCATCTATAGTAATAGAAGTTGGAAGATCATCGAGTGGAGTATTTGTTCTCCCATCTAGACCTTCATTAATTTTATGAGCAAGACCTCTCATCCATACTAAAAATAAAAAAAGGTTACTGCTTTTATTACTCCATACTTTTGAGGAACTGCTTATTCCAATTGTTACTCGAGAGTTATCTTCAACTCCCTTTCCAAACAAATGTCCTCGATGAAAAGAATTTACATCACTTCGAGAAATAGAATTATGGGCGGTTGGTCCTGACACAATACGATAACTTTCATTAGTCCCATAATGACTCCTATTCCTCATACCAATGTTGAAAAACTCAGCTTCGTCAATATTAGCAAGTACACTATTTAATTCTGTGTCAGAGAGTATGTTTATTTCTGAGCCTATGCAATAGGAATCATGAAC
The DNA here is from genome assembly GCA_022842625.1 of Bacteroidia bacterium. GTDB lineage: Bacteria > Bacteroidota > Bacteroidia > B-17B0 > Aurantibacillaceae > Aurantibacillus. The sequence continues at coordinate 8,850 of JALHPG010000058.1, forward strand.
GTAATCATATAATTCTATACTTTTCTTTAAAGTAGAGTTGATAAACAGTAAAGAAGAATCAGCATCGAAGTATGTAATAATTAAATGATTGGAAACATTTTGAATTAAATTACCTTTTGACCATTTTGGCGATGCAACATCCTGAAGAATTAGTACAGAAATATTTTCATCTAAATTATCTTCCCTAAAAACAATTTCCAATCCAAAAGCAGTTAGGTCAATTGGTCGGTCGCATTCGAAATCACCTTCATTAATGGCATATATTTTAACGTGATAATACGGTTCAATGGCATTAAGTGAAAGTTCCTCATATTCTTCAACTGTATCATCTTCATTCGGTTCAAATCCTTCTATTAATTCTCTGTAGTTTAGCTCTTCTTCAATTGCTGTCTGAGAAAGATCGATGATGAGTTCTCGCCAAATGGCGCTTGAACGATATAAATAGTGTCTTTCTATTTTTATTTCTTCAGGTATAGCAATGAATTTCGCATAGGTTACATTTTCCGCATTGGTTCTTGTAAAACGCCCAATAAACTGCAATGTTGCAGCTAATGATTTATGAGGAGCATGAATTGCAGCAATTTTTAAATTGGGGAAATCAAATCCTTCGCCCAACATATCAACACATATTATTCCATCCAAATTTCCATTTCTTAAGTCGCTCAATGTTCCATCAACATATTTTGCTGATAAACCACTATGAACAAGCTTTAATCTTAGTGAGGTATTTGCTGAATATATTTCTTCTAATTGATGAGCTCGTTTCTTGGAATCTGTTCTTACCATTATATAGTGAACTATTCCTTCCGGTTCTGCATTAAATACCTCTTCACACTTTAGAGCAATTGCTATATCATTCCCAACTTCCGCTTCAACAGGAACAAACTCCATTTTGCCGAATATCCCTTCCTCATATGCTAACGATATAGGATAATTGTATACTATTTTGCCGGGAATATCTTTTTTATCTCTTCTAAACGGTGTAGCCGTAAAGAGTATAGCTTTTGATGTATTGTAATGATTTAATATATCGTTCCACGATTTTGCGGGGGTGTGATGCGCTTCGTCAATTAATATTAAATCGAAGAAGTCATTTGCAGAATGTGCTATACCTTCTATTCCCGGACTAACACAGTTTGGTGTACTCACAACAATATCAAAAGGCTCTAGATCTATCCAATCTTGATCACTTGAGATAACCTTCTTTTGTTCTTTTATGCGTAGAATTGCTGGGTCAGAGTTAATTACCCCCATAGAAGTTAAGGGTTGCAATGCGCTAAAACCTTTAGCAATTTGGTTTCTAACCAATTTACTTGGCGATATTACAAGTACTCTTTTTGCTTTCAACACAAAAGGACACATCATTAAAACCGCAGTTTTCCCAGTACCAGTGGGCATTATTACAATTGCGTTTTTGTGACTAACAGTAAAATGACTTGAAATACTTTGAATAGCTCCAAGTTGTGCTTTTCTTAAGCCGGGATTGTTTCCATCGGCTAAAGGATATTTTATATTGTTATAATTATCACTAAAGTATGTCATCTTTATTTTACTTTTTATTTCCGAAAAACATCATGCACTTTGTTTGCCTAAAATCACATCCCGTTTTAAATTTGAATTAGCCTATTGTAGTTCTTTTCATCAAAGTATCTAAATGTCTGTGGAGGATGAAAGTTTGTAAACTTTGATCGTAGCTTAGAGAGAGGAATTTGTTTGTTAAATTTCTTGACATCTTTCAATACAATTCCAACTGCTATATCTTTTCCTTCGTAATATTCAAAATAACGTTTTCTGTCGATACCACATTTGTTCGAATATTCATTCCAAAGTTTAGCAGGCTTTTGCATAATAATTTCTTTTACTCTACATGTACCAATTACAGACATAATTGGGCTCGTACTATATATTATAATTACATCTTCCTTTTTAATATTAGGTGCAGACTTTCTTAACTCAATAGTTTTTGAACCATTAAATATTTTTTCTACAAACTCAGGTTTTACTGAAATAAACAACGCTCTTTCCACTTTATATTCCTTTTCCAATTTTATAAATTTGATTAAATATTTCTTTTGAAACCTCTACTGGTGAAGTAAATGTGTTCTTTTTTCTTCCGTTTTTTTCGAATATTTCAGTGATTTGACTTATTGATATTAAATCTTTAAACACTTCCGTATCGCTAAATCTTATAGCCTTCATTTCTTTGTATGCATCCTTATTTGCCGTTTCATATATATCTTTCCACTCATAAATTCCGTAATTTTTAAACTTTTGATATAAGCTTTTCGCTGTACCTGTGTAAACTTCATCTAAGTATGAACAAGCTATTATTCCCATATGTCTTCCTGTAGTAATTCTTGTTTCAGAACTAATATACCAAAGTATCCGGGCAGGATATTTTTCTGAAACGGGCTTAACATTTCTGTAATAAATATTCTCTCTGTGCCATGCTAATTCTGCTTTTGAACCAAACAATGACTGATTCGCCTGATGATAATCGAAGAGTTGGCTCGCCCAATAGGGCTTAATAGGGATAATATATGTTGGTATTTCTAAATCAATAAATTTCAGCGGACTTAGTTTTCTCTCTAATTGAAATTTAAATATATTTTGTTCACCATCTCTGAGAACACTTAATTTGTTCTTAATTGATTCTATATCCCAAAGGTCTTTTATTGCATTATTGGCATTTAAGAACTCTTCAGTTGAGTATAGCCCTTTAATTACTAGTTTAATCCAGGAGTTGCCTTTGTTTTCAAAACCGTAGTTATCTAATATATCTTGTTGAACTTCATTTAAGTAATTTTCATCAATACTCACTTTTGTCACGTTCTTTTCAGTAGCAAAATTTAATATATCATTAACTAATTGATAAAATAAAACTGTAGATATTTTACTCTTAGTGGTTCTTAAGATAGAAATACACAATTTTTCTTTATCATATTTTCCACCTACGATTCCAATATAATTGCCTCCGCCATCCTTAACAATTTTTAAATGAGAATTTTTTAAATCATTAATTACTAAAGTGAGAATATTTCTAAACTCGTGTTTTCGTTCATTGAGTTCCTTACTAATAAAAATATCTGACAATGCATTTATCTCAGAAGCTTCTATGTTTTTTGATTCATAATTAGCACCTGCTAATCGTACCGAATTATAGTCTGATTTGTTTTTGATTTGGTCAATTGACACTATCAATTCAATTGGTCGTAGAACACGAGTAGAAAATTTTTCATAAACCTTATCTGCTGCATTTATTAATTCATCATCAGTCGTCACAAAACACTCAATTCCTGAAGCAATACATTCTGCTAAATGCTTTCTGTCCGAAACATCATTAACCTTGTGTCCATTCAAAATTGTAACTAACTCATTATAAATTTTGTCTCGTTCTTCAGGATCAAATCGAGCCTCCTTATAGTTTCCTAAAAATTTCCTTGTTTCGTCCGCTCTTTGTTTATCTGGGTCACGATTAATTTCATTGTAAATTTCGGGCGCATAGAAATACTCAATTTCATCTATCAACCAATCGTTATTTAATCCGCTAATATCTGTATTGTCTTCTTCTCCTAGGTCTCTAAGTTTACTGACAATACACGCATCCATTAGTACATTTGTTTTACTAGTAGATAATAGAGTAGATGAAAACAAGTCATCATTTCCGAAATCATAATACCATTTAACCAAATAGTTTTCTTTTTTACTTCTACTCCTTAATTCTTTAGCAGCTTTAAATTCACTTTTCTCATAAAAATTTGAAGCTTCAACATAATCTTTCCTACAGCTAAGTATAATTCCCCGACAAAGATTTTTATAAGTTTCCTTTAGCTTATTCATTAAAGCTTTAGCTATTCCTTTATTACGTTGATCTGTATCTATACATAAATGAGTAATACTAATTACACCTTTAGATTGTGTAATTCTAAACAGAAGATAGCCCATTAATATATTATTGTCTACTGCTACAATAATATTTCTTTTTTTTGCATGGTCTATGAAAGCATCTTTAGGAAATAAACCCAAAGTTTTTGAATTCTTCTTACCTAATGCCATCACATCATTTAGAATATGATCATTATGAGTGATAATCTTAATTTGCATTTTATTTTTACTTAAATCATCTATTATTTATTTATACTATCTATCATTAGATTATCATTTAAGAAAATCAAGTTCCGGGGCTTTGGAAAAGGGCTTTAATAGTCATTTTCATAGCTTTTGTAGCGTTTTCCTCTAATTCATTTTGATTATCAAACCAAGCATTCATTTCCAAAACAGGCTTATCAAAGTCTGCATGTACATATTTGTTTCTTAAAACTCTCAGCCAATTTATTTCTTCTCCAGTATAGTAATCATTTAGCAACTTAGCTGTGCCTATTTTATTATCCATCGCTTCTGTTTCCCTCAGATGCGCATCTATTACTGAAATTGACATTATTATCACAGAAAGCCATGCTCCTGCACAGTAAGCAATTTGCATATCCATGAATAATGCAGTGGCATGGTCACTGACTATATAGCTGAAGCCTATTTCAGCCTCTTCTAACTCTTTGTTAATCCAAATGCGCCTTTCCTGCCAATTTTTTTTATTTGGGTATTCAAATATATCTTCCATATCCTTATTGTCCTCCAACAATTTTAATTTCATCTTCTGTTAAATCATACAGTTTATATATCAACTGATCGATTTCATTTTCAAGCTGTAAAGTATCTTGCTTGATGTTTTTTGATTTATTATTAATTATCTCTTTAACCTTAACTGATATGATCTTATTTGATTTGAGAGGTAAAGGAAGGGAGTTAAATTCCTTCACTTTAATTTTAGGAAACAAATTATCAAATTCATTATTAATGTTTTTAAAGTACCAATGCAATACTTTTGAATTTAGAATCCCTAGGTAAAAAAACAAGTCAATCTCCTTGTCTAATTTAGCTTTTGCTATGTATGCTGTCTGATCAACTACAAAAGTCTCACCTACAAAAGATGCTATCAGGGACGTCGGAGATGGGATTTGTCGTACTAAAATCTTATCTCCTTCAAAGAATTTCGGAAGTCGTGGTTCTGCTATCCAATTCCCATAACTAATGAATTCATTAGTCCACTCAAACGAATATTTATTCAAATTTCTACCTCTCAGTTCCGGTAAATATGTGTCGTTGATTTTTGAATTTGCATTGAAGACCTTGCCTTTAACTTGAGCTTCAGTCTGTGGAGGTTTTCCTTTTCCTACTTGATATTCTTTTATGCCTGAGATTGTATCAAACAAATCGCTTAAACTACAAGAGTCGTTCCTTATTTTCTTAATTAAATGATTTCTAACTTCATCCACAGTAACAGTAAAATTATTATTCTGAGTATCATAAAAAGCATTTTGATCAAATAAGTTAGTGAGACAGAAATCACCATTACGAGCCGTTAAGAACTCTGAATTGGTCTGCTGGATGTGCTTATTTTTCTGAAATAAATAAATCAAAACTTCAACAGACGCCTCTTCAAATACCTCGTCCTTTACTTCTATAATTCGTTTTATTGAATATTGATCTAAAATAAATTTACGAAGCTTTTGATTATTTTGATTGGCTAAAAAGGCATTTGGTACGATAAAGGATGTGTATGCATTTTGTTTTAGAAGTTTATGAGACTTCTCTATAAATAAGTGATACAAATCAAGTTGATTTTCTGAAACAACATAATTCTCTGAATAATAATTTTTAAATGCTTCAGAAACATCTCTCACTCTTAAATAAGGTGGATTGCCAATTACTGCGTCAAAACCTTCAAAATTCCCATCCTTATCCAATACTTCCGGAAATTCAAAACGCCACTCAAAGGCATTGCGGTATATGGCGTTGGTTTTTATATCTTCAATTAATGCTTCTTGTTTGCTGATTTTTTCAGTCAATTTTTTTACTTCAAGATCGAATTCTTTTTTTTCTTTAGGTGTTTTCTCAAACAAGTCAGTTTGCATGGTAAGGTTAATCAATTCGCCTTTCCATTTATTCAAATCTTTTATTTCTTTACTATTACTGCTTATTTCAACTCTAAAATCATTTTTAATAGAATTTATTATTTGCTCTAAGCCACGCTTTAATTCTTTATCGTGAGCGTTTTTATAATCGTGTACAAAGCCTTTGTATTGGTTGATGTTGTACTTAATACTTTTTAATGCTTTACTTAAATCAGCATCTAAAGCAAAGCGACTTATTAAAGAGTTACCACATTTAATATTAATATCAATGTTCGGGAGTGTTTCTAATTCTTTAAATTTAGTTTCTTCGGTATAGTAAGCATTCTTTAACAACTCAATCCACAAACGTAATCGGCAAATTTTAACTGAGTTCGGGTTAATGTCCACCCCAAATAAACAGTTTTCAATAATAGTTTGCTTTTCGTGAAAGAGTGATTTCTGAACTCGTTGGGTTTCTTTATTAATGCTACCGTTGTTTACTTGATATTCAAAAATATCCTGTCCATCGTTATAAGTAACAATCAACTCATCATTTTCAATTTCTATGTCATAGCCTGATAAACGCACACCCTTATCATCAGCCAATATGCCAAGTTCTGCTTTAATAGAAATGATTTCATTTAAAGAAGAAACTAAGAAGTGTCCGGAACCCACAGCAGGGTCGCATAGGTGCATACCGTTTATTAACGCATTAAATTCTAATACATCTTTTCCGGTTCTGCGGTCAGCCATGTAGTTTTTTAAATCTTCAAAGGCTTCACATTTCCATCCATAAGCATCTTTAAATTTCTGTAACACCGCCAAACGAATGGCTTGTCGGCACATGTACATTGTGATAAAGCCCGGTGTAAATATTGAACCGTCTTTATAACCGTTTATTTTTTCAAATATTAAACCTAATACCGATGCGTTTATTAATGTTTTGCTATCTTCCTGTATTTCTTCCGAACCTTCGGAGGCAAAGTCATATGCTTCTAAAAAATCAAACAAATATTGCAATCCATTTAAACTCTTTGCAGTGGGTTTGTTCTTTGCGTCACGCAATACCGTCCCGCTGTATAAGTCCAAATCTAAAGCATCATCAAGGCTATTAATTTTAATAGTTTGGTCTTCCAATTCACTAATTTCAAATAAAGAACTATTGAGGTAAGGAATGTTGCCGAACTTTTTATTGATAGCTTCGTTTCTGTCACTCTGTTTTTTTGCTAATACTTGAAAGAAGAGTTTATACAACTCATCGTATTGAGATATTTTAGTGTAGTTTAAAAACTTATAAGACTGATCACCTTTGTGGTATTTAATTAATTGTGCTTCAAGTAATTTTAAAAACAATACTCGGTTAATCCATGTAATCGAAAGTTCTAATGCAATATTAAATAAACGCTCTTGACGGTTTTCTCCATAAGATGATATGTCCGGAACTTTATGAAGGCTATCTTCTAAGTCTAAAATCGTAATGGTGTTTTCTAACAGCGAACCTGCATCTCTTTTGCCTTCCTGCTTTCTTCGAATTAATTTTTTGCTTCCCTCTTTTACTTCTTCTAATCCGATGATGTGTAACAATTCAGAATAAAAACCTTTATCTAAAGAGTTGCTATCATTCGCAAATTGAATTTTTAATAAATGAATAGGGCTGAATATCTTGAATAAAGCAATGAGTTTGTTGTCATCTGCTTTATCATTATTCTTTAGAGGTTTTTCGTATTCACGAATATCAAACCATGTAAAAGATATATCTTCTTTTAATTCATCTAAAAAGGGTTTTGCAATTTCTTTGTAAAATAAATCTGTATTAGTGCTTACCTTTTGTCCGCTATCCCAATCTTTAAAAGCTTTTACGAGTTTAGTGTTTTTAGCAAATACTTTTTCAAAAACTGAAGCGTCAAAAATAAACCACTCGTAGATGTTTGTTATTACCAAATGGCGGATATCAATGTTCTTTTCATTCACGCGCTCACGCAAGTAATACAAAATCAATTCGTGCATGGCTTTGGCATTTAAATTTTGCCTTGTAACCATGTCGCCTTTATTAGTAGGGCGTTTTACTTCAAACAAAACTCCGCTTGGTGCTTTTGCATCTTTCCCTGTATGTATAACAAAATCGGTACGACCTTTTGTAGCAACCAAGTAATCTTGCTTATACCAAGTGTCCTTTAGAAAGTCCATTAAATGAATTTTCACATTCTCTTCGCTTTCCTTTTCGTCAATCTGTTGTAACAACTTCATCAAGTTGTTTTTAAACAACTCAATATCCGGACGCTTTGGTTTAATTAACCTGTAAGCTTTATTAAGAGATTTTTTTAAACTTATTTCTTGTAGCTTCATTTTTTGCTAAATTCTTTTTTTACTAAATCCAATGCTTTAACACCTAATTCATCATGTGTAATAAAATCGGTGATCTTATCTGCCATCCATAGTACAAGCAATTCCTCCGGTCTAATTTTAAGGAATTCAGCTAATTTAGTTACTTGTTCTTTTTGCGGTCTGCGTTCGCCACGCTCCAGTTTGCTTACTAAAGCGGTATCCACTTCAAGAAACGCAGCTGCCTGTCGCAAAAGCAAACCTTGGCTTTCACGAGCCTGTCTTATTTTTTCTCCGAGGGTATTCAATTTGAATAGTATTGACTTGTCATAATTAGTCAAATATATCAATTTTCAATTCTTGAGCAATTTTTATGGCATTTATTTTTTAAACTACTTTTCAACCATGAATTTTATATTATATTGATTATCAAGGTTTAATGAGTTGCAAAATAAAATCTGTGCAATTTATTTTGCAAATATGCAGAATGTTTATACTTTTGATATGCAGTTGAACAGAAAGCATAAGAATGATGAACACTCCGAAATTGAATCCAAAAATGTTAACGGTTGCTCGTGAAAGCAGAGGTTTGAACCAAGCTGAACTGGCAGAAAAAGTAAATCTATCCGCATCAAATATTAGCCGGATGGAACAAGATTTTATTGAGATAACACCTTCTAATTTTAGTTCGATTGTAGGAGTTTTGAATTACCCGGAAGAGTTCTTTTATCAAGAAGGAGAAACATTACCCTCTGCCCTTGCGTTACGCAAACGTAATATTGTAGCGCAGAAGATTATGGTTCCTATCGAAGCACAAGTAAACATCTATCGTTTAAACGTAGAAAAGCTTATTAAAGCAATTAATTATCCTGAGATTAGTTTACCTGTATTAGATATTGAGAAGTTAGGATCGCCTGCGGAGGCTGCACGAAAGCTTCGCAAACTCTGGAAGATTGAAAAAGGTGTCATTCATAATCTTACACAGGTATTAGAAGATAACGGTTTATTTGTAATAAACTTTGATTTTAATACCGACCGTGTAGATGGCATGAGCATTTTGGCAAATGGAAAATTCCCGATTATCTTTTCCAACAAAAGAAGTTTAGGTGATCGTCAGCGATTTACCTTGGCTTATGAATTGGGTCATTTAGTAATGCACTTACAAACCAATCCTTCTTTCACAAGGGATATCAGCCATGAAGCGAATGAGTTTGCTGCTGAGTTTCTCATGCCGGAAAAGGATATTAAGGGAGATTTTAAAGATGGCGTAAATCTAAATGTCTTAGCAGATTTAAAACGCAAATGGAAACTCTCCATGCAAGCTCTGCTTTATAGAGCAAATGATATTAATGTGATTACCGATAATCAAAAACGGTATTTGATTAATCTTTTTAACTCAATGAATATCCGCAGAAGAGAACCTGCGGAGTTGGATATACCGAGAGAAAACCCAATGAAGTTGAGAGATCTGATTACCAATTACAAAAACAAACAAAAATTAAATGTTAAACAACTCGCTTTGTTTTTTAATTCAAACGAAGAAGAGTTTTTAAGTAAGTATTCATAAATATGACTTTTTGGAATATTTGTAATATCGATAACAAGCTACCCTAATTTTGTAAAAAAACAAATATGGAAAAACACGATTATAAAAAGTTAAAAGAACTTAGGGAAGAAAAGAACATTACCCAAAAGGAAATGAGTACTCTGCTAAATATGACGCAAAGTAATTATAGTAAATTGGAGAATGGTAAGAAAAAAATGGATTCACTTCAAACATTAGAGAATTTAGCGAAAGTACTTGGGATGACAACTGATACATTGATGGGAGTATTATTAAATCAAGAAAACTTAAGATCATCCGGTATAAAACAAAGTGAATTAATTCAACTACAAAAAATTCTTAAAAACAATCCCATAAGAAAGGATGAGTTTGTTTTATTTTCATCTGATGTACTTGAATTAGAGAAACATGATTTCAAAGAACATTATTCCGGTGTTAATCTAGAAGAATACGATGAAAATCTTTGCAGATATGATAATGGGCAACCTTTATCAATGGAGGAATATCAGCCTAATGTGAATATCATTATTGCAGATATAGTTGAAATAGGATTTGAGTTTGAAAGAAAAAAATTGACTGGCGTAAGTATTTGGCTTGGAAATAAAAAATTAGGGGTAATTAAGGAGGAACACACAAATCTAGCAAACCAATTGATTAATTCCTTGCTAATAAGCAGAGTCGCTTTAATAGAAAATGAAGATGCTATCCCAGGTTATTTTGATACATATATGAAGGTTGTTTTTATTGCAACAAATGCAGTTGCTAAATCTTCGAAGTTTGATAAAGGACGGTTTTCATCACTAAATTTTTTGAGTCAAAAAGAGATTGATGAAAATGATAAAACAGAAGGATAAGATAAATATTAGTAGTAAGTAACATATAGATATAGAGAGGACATGGGAATCACAACAGACAAGTTTGAGTTGAAAGCCTACTCCAAGAAGGAGTTAGCAGAGAAGTATCAAGTATCGGTAAAAACCTTTAACGCATGGTTAAAGCCTTTTGAAGATAAAATTGGTGTAAAGAGAGGTCGCTATTATACAGTGAACCAAGTTAAAACAATGTTAGAGGTATTAGGTGTGCCGGGAACAGTAAATTAATAAGAATAAATTCTTGTTTATGACAGATAAACTATACATAATTGGAAATGGATTTGATTTGCACCATAATTTAAAAACAAGCTATTATGATTTCGCAAAATATCTCAAAGAGAATGACAAAGACTTGTTTGAAACTCTTGAAAGCTATATTTCATTTCCAATTGAGGATAATTGTTTATGGGCTCGATTCGAAGAAAATCTTGCAAACTTAGATGCAGAGGAAATCTTGTCGGAGCATACTGATTATCTGCCTGATTATAGTAGTGATGAATTTCGAGATCGTGATAGACATGCTTTTCCTGATATAATGGATCAGTTTTATAAAAAACTTACTGAAGGTTTATTGGAGAGTTTCTTAAACTTCATTCAAAAAGTAGAAACACCTCCATCATCTGAAGAACAAAAACTGAAGTTAAACAAAGAAGCAATTTTTTTATCGTTTAATTACACAAATACCCTAGAGAAACTATACGGAATCAATAAGAATTGCATAAAGTATATTCATAACTCAGCATATTACGGGAGTGAACAAATCATTTTGGGGCATGGGATTGATCCTTCAAATTTTGAAGATAAAAAGCCTGAACCACCTGCGAATTTAACACCTGAAGAAATGCAAGATTGGTATGATCAGCATGACGATTATGACTATTCATTTGATACTGGGAAAGAAACCCTTATGCAATATTTTAAGGCTACTTTTAAACCGACCATTGAAATAATAAGTAAGAATAAACTTTATTTTGAAAGTTTAAATAATGTAAAAGAATTGTACGTCCTTGGGCATTCAATATCCCAAGTTGATAGACCATATTTTATTGAATTGAAACAATCTGTCGATAAAGATGCGAGATGGAATGTTTCTTATTATAACGAGTCTGAAAAGCAGAGACACATTATAACCTTAAATAAATTAGGTGTCGATTTGGTTAATATTAACCTTTTTCAATTGCATCAGATTCAGGAAAGTAATAATCAAATGGAAATTGACTTCTAATATCACTCTTAAGAATAGAACTTATAAAAGGTGACCTAAACAGTCACCTTTTTAATTTTAATTAATTCATCCCCGAATGCCCCCCGATTACTTTCACGGTAATCCCGGATAAAATGCGGCACTTTAACGCTCTCCCCGGAATCTCCCCCGATTCTCCCCGAATAAATCCCGTATCAACCCGATAAAAATTCTCTTCCCAAAACTGCCCAAATCTTCCCAAAAATTCTTTTAGCTAACGATACATTCTCATCGGTGCTTTTACGTTCCGAATTTTTCTTTTAGCTGCAAATTTTCGCTTTTATCGTCAGAATATTTCTCTTACAACCCAAATCGAGAAAGCACTCTTTACTACTGCTGCACCTTTGTATCGTCAATAACAAACGACTCAAAAAAAGTAATCTATAAAACTAAATAATATGTCAGCAGTAAGAAAAATCAAAACAGCAACACCACATTTAAGAGTAATAAAAGGTGGTAAATCAAATCCAAACAATAACACAATTGAGAACACTTGGATTTTTATTCACGCAGCATTATGGTGCAATAACGAGTTTACTAATAAAGAAGAAACTCAGTTTCAAAATTTAATCGCAGAGCATTACAACACATTTAAAAATCCAACAAAAGTATTTGAAGAGATTATCGAGCGTGTATGTTTAGCGAAACGCTATGTAAATAGAAAACGTGGTCGCTATTTATCAAAACCAATTGATTGGTTAAACCTTAACTACCACAAAGGTTTAGCAGGTACTGAAGGATGGTATCAAGAAGTTTGTTTGCAACGAATAAGTGTACCTGAATACAATAAAGGAATTACACTTCTTGCAAAAGCAATCACAAAATATCTGCAAGAACCTACGATTAAAACGATTGTATCGTATCGCAAAAAACTGATTGCACAAAAACAATTCGATCTCTTACAAATTTTCAATAACAGTATTATCAATTTTCAAATCAATAACTAAAATGGGAAACAAAGAATTAAAACCACTCTCTATAAAGCCTTATAT
>JALHPG010000059.1 GCA_022842625.1 Bacteroidia bacterium
CTGAATATGGAAACGGGACTAATGCAAGCTTGAAGACTGGAATCTTACCAAACGTTTTAGTTCACCCGTTTCCTGTTCAGTTAATTTATTGTATTTTTATATGAATACAAACTAAAGGCTAAACGTTAGCGGTCAGTTTGCGGACAGACCTCCAGGCAGAAAAAAACGCTGACATTAAATAAACATTGACAATTATAATAAACAGTGGACGAAATAAAATTTGATTGGGACGACATAGACGAGTTGAAAGTCAATCTTAAAAAATGGGCTTACAATGACGACTTGATATTAATGGAACAAGACGAAGATTTACTTTTTCACGACATAGAGTGGACTGAGATAGTTTTTCCATTTATGTTTGACGTAAAGTGCTCTAAACGAAACTCTATAATTCGCAATTTTGAGGACTTTATAAGAGAAATGTTTTTGCATAGAAAAGCACAAGAAATTGAACAAATCCAAAAATTGTTTATTCATGACATGGTAGTTCATTATTCGGCGACAAACGACCGTTTAATTGGCGACTGCATTGACTATTTTTTGTCTTGTAAAACTATATTTGACACACCCCAAAAAGCTACTGTTGAAAAAGTCAAACACATCGGAAAACTTTTACTTAACGGTTTGACCAATGTTTCGAAAATCAATGAACCGACAATTTTAGCAAACGGAAGTTTTCAAATAACTTCAACTTCTTCTGTAACTTGTTATCTATGTGTTGACAGTCAAACAGGGCAATACAAATATAATGGGTATAGACCTTGCGAATAAAAACCGTAAACGCAACAAAATTAAAGTCGCAACGGACAAACAAAATGCGGACACGTGAGCAAGACATAAACTATGTACGCAAACCGATCCGCTAACAGCCAACTGGCGTAATTTTTTGCGTGTTACCGCTCAAATGCATAACTTGGACAAGCAAAAAACTCACGCCAGTTGGCAAAACGTTACCTGCAATTTATCGACAGACAACATAAATACAACTTAGACACAAATGTATTCTATTATAGAACCAAAAATATTAGCTGACTTAGACAACGACAACTTAGTTAAATGTTTAGAATATATTAAGACACTATTACCAAAAGCTATTGTCGACCTAAGTGAAAAATGCGAAATAAAAATAATTGCTGTTAGTTCACCACACGGCGGACAATATCCTGCGTATGGTTTAATAGTTAAGGACAATGTAGACCTCGATAAATTACAAGACGAAATTGACAATTCAATTTCCCAGTATTCTGTGGCGGACATTTTAGCGGGCGCAAAGACAATAGACTACATAAATTGGGACACAATTAAAGCTTAATTGCATTGTGTAATAAACAGCAGGTAACAGCACCTTTGCCTAATGCGGGCAGACATCAAAGCTTTTGCAAACAAGGTCGCTTCGCGAATGACAGTTATTTTTCTTTGCAAAAGTCCATTAAGCAGTTATCTTTGTTATAAGCATTTCGGTAGACAGCGGTTTGAAACCGCACTAGGCAAAGCTTCAAAACGTTATGTTCAATGCGCCCATTGACAATTCCAAAGACAATTTTACGGTAGACAATAAGCTTTTCGGTTTCTAAAAAGGTATGTGCCGACAAGAATAGGGTTTCATAGAAACATTTCAGGAAACTTGAAACGGTTTTTAGCTTTTACTTTCCTACCCTCTTTTTCGGGTTTAGAAAACCCGTCTTGGCTATCCCTAATTTAGCACATTTGTTTTTAGCAAAAAGGCTTGCTAAAAAACAAAAAAGCTAAATCCTGCCCTTTTCAAATAGGTGTGCTTTCAGCACTTTATGCGCATCTCGCATCCGCTCAGTCAAAAGCGCATAGCCTGCGGCAGCATTGTACCTTTAATGTATTTAATGAAAACTTTTTACCAAGTTTTGGCATAAAATGGAGTAATTCAGTCATTTAAGATTACCTTTGCGAAAAAAATTAATATACTGTAAAACAATTAGATACGAGTAAAAAGTAAAAATAATAAGGGAAAAATTATTCTATGTAAGATTTTCTTACCATCTTTGTAAGAAATTAGTACAAAATGGGAAAATTAGTCCAAGCTGTAGTTGAAGCGGAAATTATTTCTGCGGTTGAAGAAATCAACGAACATTTGAAAATAGGAGCAAAAATTGACAGCGGCAGTTGTCCAGGTAATATTGGAGGAATGTCAAGCCAAATCCTTCTAACAATCATGTCACGTTTAGAGGATACTTTAGGGATAGAAATACCTCCCAATATATATATATTTCACCATAAGGATGAGCAATTATCCATACAACAAGCGGCAGAAAAACTTATAAAATATGCCGAAAAAGAAGTTAAAGAAAATTCTAAAAAAGTAAAAAATGGAAACTAATAATTTAAATGCAGATAGAGAGAAAATTGCTTTACGCTTAAAAGAAGCTAGAATGCAATCAGGGCTGTCACAGGCGCAGGCAGCTGACAAATTGGGATTACAGCGTCCAGCTATTTCAGAAATTGAAAGTGGGCGAAGAAAAGTAAGTGCGGAAGAACTAATCCAATTTGCAAATTTATATAAAGTTGATACATCATGGCTTTTACTAAAAGAAAGTGACGAAAACGACAATAGCACTGAACAACTAAGATTTGCAGCCAGAGAACTTGGTAAATTAAATCCTGAGGATATACAAAGGGTACTAGATCTCTTAAAAATTCTTCCAAAATAAATCCAAAATATGACACCATTAGTTAGACAAGCATTAGTAAAAGCTGACAAAATTCGACGAAAATTTGGGTTAAATATGTTCGAGCCAATAAACGTTATTGATATTTCTATTGACCTAGGACTAACTGTGAGATTTGTAGATATTAATATGGAGGGAATGTATATAGTTCAAAATGATGCCGCGCATCCCAATGTCTTAATTTCAAATCAACGACCTTTACCACGTAGATTCTATACATGTGCTCACGAGCTCGGACATCATCTTTTTGAACATGGTAATAAATTTGATGCGCTTACTGATCAACATTCCAATTCAAATAGATTTGAGCCAGATGAATTTTTGGTAGATACATTTGCAGGAGCTTTGTTAATGCCAGTTGCAGGGATTTCAGCCGCATTTGCTGTTAGAAATTGGATTCCAAATGACGCATCAGCAATTCAATTTTATACAATTTGCTCATTATTCGGAACTGGATATCAAACCTTAATTACCCATTGCAACGTTAACAATATAATTAGTAATGCAAAAGCTCAAGACCTTTTAAAATATACTCCACGCAAGATACTCTCAGATATTTTACAATCAGATAAAGATACGTCCTATTTTAAAATTATTGATCAGCATTCACAGTTGAAAGCAATTGATTTGGAAACAACTAACTTTTTGCTTTTGCCATCAAATTTCACAATAGAAAGTAATCATCTTGAAAAATATAAAGAAACCAATTTAGGAACAGTATATAGAGCTGTAAAACCTGGGATTACTAGAGCAACTAATGAAAATAATAGCGTAGGCTATTTTATAAGAATACAAAAATTAAATTACATCGGCCTTGCTGAATATAGACATTTAGAAGACGACAATAATTAAAATATATGACGACATCACCCTTGATAGAAGAAACTAATTTGTCAACAGCATGGCAAATTGCATTAGAACGAATTGTAAATGGCAGTGGTAAAGAAATTACTCCATTATTATTAACTCTTACAGGCTTCGATGAGATTCCTCATATAAGGGAAACTTTAGACATGCATTTGAAAAAAAGTAATTTACCTTCCATTCAAACAGTTTCTGAAACTATTTTCCCAGAATCACTTTATCAGTATTACGGTAAGGATAGAGCAAAACTTTACGAAACATATTGTAAGAATCTATTGCGAATTAAGAAGATTGATCCCACGAATAATAAAGGTACTTACTTTGAAAGATTAATTGCGTATGAATCTTCAAATAAAAAAATAAATCAGCTAGAGATCATCATTTCTTCTATTAACTCAAAAAAAGTAAAAAGACGATCAAAACTTCAAGCAGCAATTTTTGACCCATCCAAAGATCATTCAAATAAAATGTTCCAAGGCTTTCCATGCTTACAACATGTTACATTTTATATTTCAGAAAATGGCGGCTTAGTATTAAATAGTTTCTATGCTATACAGTATCTATACCGTCGCGGATATGGGAATTGGTTAGGTTTAATTAATTTAGGAAAATTTATAGCAAACGAGGTCGGTTTAGAATTTGAAAGATTTAATTGCTACATCGGTGTGGAACAATTAGATCATTTGAAAAAAACAGAGGCAAAAAAATTGATATTGGCGCTTAAAAAAGATTAATATATTAAATTAACTTTATCCAAATTTTATCGTAACGTGACTAAAAAAACATCAATAAAGATCCCCATTTCTAATAAAAGACTCAAATCTGATATTACTATTTATAGCCCTCTTGCTCCTGCGAAAACGACGGTGGTATTTGATTCTTATTGGAAGTTTGCAGTTTTAAGACAAGAAGCTTTTTTTAATAAATTAAAAAATAATGGTCAGCCTTGTACAAATGATCCAATTATTAGTAAATATAAATTTACTAATGCTTATCGAGCTTCTGATCGAGTAAGTCAGTATCTTATACGAAATGTAATATATAATAAGAATCTACCAGATTCTCCAAAGGAGATTCTTTTCAGAATTATTTTATTCAAGCTATTTAATAAAATTGAAACTTGGGAGCTACTTACATCTAAACTTGGGGGTCTAACATTTGAAGATTACAATTTTAAAGCTTACGACAAAATTTTGATGGCAGCAATGGCAAACCGTAAGACAATCTATTCAGCTGCCTATATTATGCCTTCTGGTCAATCCACTTTTGGTCATTTAAAAAAGCATTCAAATCATCTCAAGCTAATTGAATTAATTTTAAAAGACAATACTCACGATCGGCTGATGCATGTAAGAACAATGCAGGGTGCCTTCGAAATTCTTAAGAATTTTCCAGGATTTGGGGATTTTCTTGCGTATCAGTTTCTGATAGATATTAATTATTCCCCGATTACGAATTTTTCTGAATCTGAGTTTGTTGTCCCAGGTCCAGGTGCTAAGGGAGGAATTAGCAAATGTTTTAGCGACCTAGGTGGCTTAAGTAATGTAGAAATTATAAAATTTATGACTGACAGGCAGGAAAAAGAGTTTGATAGATTAGGGCTTGACTTTAAGAATCTATGGGGGCGTAGATTACAGCTTATAGATTGTCAAAATTTATTTTGCGAGGTAGACAAATATTCGAGAGTAAAGCATCCTGAGATAAAGGGAAATAGTGATAGAACAAGAATTAAGCAAATCTTTAAAATTAATTCAAAGCCAATTAACTTTTGGTTTCCTCCTAAATGGAACATTAATGATAACATTACAAACCAAAATGTGAAAACATCGTTAATAACAACTCTTGATTAATTGTAAATATTTAGTAGTAATCGTATCTTTATATAAAGAATTATGGCATTTTTAGGGACAGAAAAATTAAAAGAACTCATTAAGACTAAAAAAGTTATTGAGCCACAACCCGATCCTAGTCGTGTTGTTTGCGGAGCCTATGAACTTTCACTTGGAAATGAAGTATTCAGTACAGATTCAAAGGATAGAAAGAAACAGTTTCTTACTCAACCTAAAGAACAAGTTACTATCAACCCAGGACAATTTGCCCTTCTATTAACAGAAGAAGTGGTAAATATTCCAAACAACAAAATTGCTTTCATTTCTATCAAGGCAGGAATCAAATTGAGGGGCTTAGTAAATGTTTCAGGATTTCATGTTGATCCTGGTTTTAAAGGTAATTTAGTTTTTTCCGTATACAATGCGGGATCTAGCCCCATCTCCTTACTTAAAGGAGAGCCTTGTTTCTTAATTTGGTTTTCTGATTTAGAATTATCTAAAGACGAGGAAACCAGCTATGACAAAGAAAGCCACGATCATAAAGGTCAAAGTACAATTCCAGGCAAATATATTGATTCTTTAATGGCTGGAGAGTTAGCTTCCCCAAATGTATTGAGTAAAAGAATTGACGACAATCGAACTGAGTTAGAGAAAAGAATTGGACTAATAGAAAAAGAACAAACAGCAAAAGACTATTTAGTTAAAACCGCTGTTGGTTTAGGTATAATTATTCTAATGAAGTTTGGCCTTGATTGGTTATCTTATGATAATGGACTCAAAAAAGGTCTTGAACTAAAACAAAAGGAAATTAGATTAGACTCAATAATTGATCAAAGAATTGTTGAAGGAAAAAATCTGATGATTGAAAAGAAAAAGCTGATAATTGAAATTGATAGTTTAGAAAAAGCTAAGTCGAAATTAAATCAACCAATAACTACTTCCAAAAATGAAAACAAATAAACAGTATTTGGACTCTGACTTTGATGAAATGGAACAACTTCCTAGGAAGTTTACCGTGTATTTTTCCACTATAAAATCTGGAGCAAAATTAAAGACACGTGTTTCTATTAATGGAATGCAAGTCGGCGATGTTATTGACGATAATTCTAAAGAAGATGACGCATATAGGTTTCATGACGTTTTCCATTACACTTTCGCTACTATGTTAGGATGGTCTCCTTGTACACGAGCTATGATGAAGCGTAAAAGAAAAAGTGATCCAGTAATTGACGAAATCGAAGATGGTGCAAGAGCAACAATTACAGAAGAAGCTTTGTCATTAATTATTTTTAATGAGGCGAAGAATAAAAATTATTTCGAAGATGTATCAAAAATTTCAAAAAGTACCTTGCGCATAATAAAAGAGATGACCGAACATTTTGAAGTTAAAATTAGAACGTCTAAAGAATGGGAGCGTGCTATTTTAAAAGGATATGAGGTATTTCGTTTACTTTCAAATCATAACGGTGGGAAGGTTGATTTTGATACAACAAAAAAAGAAATCAGTTTCTCTTCATTGAACTAATGACTATTGGAATTGGATCGGATATAGTTGAGCATGCTCTTACAGAGATATTAAAATGGACATCTGACCCGAAACTCTTAAAAAGAATTTTTTCTACCGAAGAAATCGAATTATATAATAATCATAAGAAAATAACATTTATTGCGGGTAGATTTGCTGTAAAAGAAGCCGTATTGAAATGTTTAGGTACAGGAATGTATGACGGAATTGCTCTTACCGACATTCAAGTTCTTCAATCAAACAATGGTAAACCGATATTGAAACTAGATGGAGAGGTTAAAGTTATTTCTGACAAATTAGGAATAACGATGTGGCATATTACAATTACTCATTCAGTAAACTATTCACTTGCCTTTGTAATAGCTGAAGGTAACAACTCGTAAAACTCTTTTCATAATAAGCCGTTCCCTATCGGGCCGGGCTATCCGCTTTTATCTTTTTATACGCTCGCACATTATCTGCTATAAAAAGGATAACCGCTTCTATCCCTAACGGATAAAACTTCACCACTTATTCTCAAAATCAAGCCACTTACAAAGCGGCTTTTTTGTTTTAACAAAACTTTAGAATCCAAATATATCCTTTGGCACAATCCTTCGTTATATATCCTAAATCTTAAAAATCGGATATATTGAAAACACAAAAAGAAAAAAGAATCACCCGAACTCTTTCTCTTCCTTGCTCGCTTCCTTAAAGTAAAGCAGAACACCGATAAAAATCATTTCACAATTAAATCTTAAAATTATGAGTACCTATATAGAAAGCGGTCACGCAAAAAACACCGCTAATTTCGATCACTTAATTGCTTTATTATTAACGTATAGTACAAACTATACACCATCAACAGCAAACTTAGCAATTACCAATTTACAAACCGTTCTTTCAAATGCACAAGGTGCATTAACCACCGTAAAAAATGAATATAACGGTTGGAAAAATGCAACAAACAGCAGAGAGATTGCTTTTGACTCCTTAAAAGGTTTATCAACTCGTTTATTAAATACACTTATGTCAGTTGGTGCAAACGAGCAAACCATAAAGGATTACAAAACACTTAACGCTAAAGTGCAAGGTTCTAAATTAACCAAAGCAGATTCGGGAATTGTAGCCGACCCAAGCGAGGATAACGCAAACAAAACTACTTTACCTGTAACGAAAACAGTTTCGGTATCCCAACAAAGTTTGGATAACCTTATTGAACACTATGATAAGATTATCAAATTATTAGCTTCCGTTCCTGCGTATAACCCAACAGAAACAGCGTTAAAAGTTGCAACATTGCAAACAATGTTAGTTAACTTAAAAACTGTAAATACTGGTGCTTATACAAGTTATATGCGTTAATCGTATTAGCAAAAGCGGTAAAGGCATATATCAAAGGTAAGTTTGGAGCAACAAGCGCAGAGTACGGACAAGTAAGTTCAATAAAGTTTGTTAAGGTCGTTAAAAAATAAACTTTTAAAATCATCAAAAACGATAAGGGTAGCCAAACGGCTACCCTTTCTTTTGTTTGGATAATTAATAAAATCCGGCGCTAAAAATTGAGTTATTTTAAGACAAATGAGTGAGCACTCAGACATAAGGGCTAAGTTAAGCCCGTCATTCATTGAGTAAAATATTGTTTAATTAAAAAAACGTCTTGTAACTTTAATCAAACATAATAATAAATAATATGATATATATTAATCCAAAAAATGTTACCAGTCCTAAAGATTTAGTTGAAGTGGTAAAAGTATTACACGATGGTGGAGATAGTGGTGTTTCGGTTGCACAACTTAAATGGGACGGAGTAGATTGTTTAGGAATGCGTTGGAATATAGCTCAACGTGAGTGGGATGTTGCAGAAAAAATTTCTAATACTAAATCCTGTGTAGGAATGCCATCTTCTAGAGGGCATTCGGTTTGGTTTATTCTACCAGATGACTTATATAATAAAAACTCTGAGTTATATAAAGATATTCAGGCATATCTATAGCACAAAACAAGGTTAAAAAATTAAACACGTTACCCGATTTATAAAACACGGAGGTGTAACAATAAAAACTGTGACATTTTTCTTAGAACTCCAAGGTGCAACTTCAACTTGTGGGTGTGACTTTAGAACTCGGAGGTGTAAAAGTATTTCTTACTACTACAATAATAAAACTCGTGGGTGTAACTTTAGAACTAGCAGGTATCAGAATAGAACTAGTGGGTAAAAAAGTAAAACTAGCTACTGTCGACCTAAATGTAAATCGACCTAACCGCTTAGACCACTAAACCGCCACAATTTGTCGACCTGTGTAAATAGAACTAAGTGTGCTGAACTGTGTACAAGCCACCGCACATTTTGCAAGCACATTTGGTCGCTTATTTCCAAAGGCAATAATTTTAGTTTGCGCCAAATAAGCTTTCAAAATTTCCTCCCCGCCTGTGTGGTTATTAGAACAAGCAATTTTCCAAATTGCCTTCCCTATCGCGCAGTAAAAACTAAAAACTGTGTTCCAAAATAAACATTCGGTAACCAACTAACCGCAAAGACACATAACCGCTTAGTTCGGCGGACACGTACCTGTGTGTAAACTAAGTAGGGCGCACTTAAACATAACAGCACCTTTGCGTCAGCGGGCGGACATAAAAGTTTTTTGCTTACAGTTTTGCCTGCTACGCAGAAAGTTGTATTTTCATGTAAGCAAAAAAGAGTACAGTAGTTCGGCAACTAATAAACATTGTGCAGGTAGAGAGCAGAGTGTTACAAAGCCCGCCGAACGCAAAGCTCCAAAACGTTAGGTGCAATACGCCAGAAAAATATGACATTTAGACTAATTAATCCTAAATATTATCTTACAAAACTGGCCGACATCGGACGCTTCATTGTTAAACCAATCGGACACTCCACGGGCAACAAGACAACAATTGACAAACTGACCGATCTTTTAGTTGTTCTTGTTATTACGTTGACTTTTTCTCTCTTGGCTTTTTATTTAAACGTTTACTACATTAAACCTGTGCCGACAACAAAACTATTTTACTGGCAACAAAAACTTGGACCAATATACTTCTTTTTATTTTCAGTATTTCTTATTCCATTCTTTGAGGAATCAACATTCAGACTTCCGCTAAAATTCTCTTCTTTTTTCTTATCAATTAGTTTCGCATTTCTTTCTTATAAATTCATTAGCAAGACTTTCTTCGATAGTTCAATGTATGAAATGAGTTCTTATCCTGTTTCGCGAATATCATTTACTATTATTGGCGCTTTATTATTTTATCTAATTATAAGCAAAGAAAAAATAAGTAAATGGATCAACTCATTTTGGACAAAACATTTCCAATGGATATTTTATATTTTCTGCATACTATTTGCATTCATTCATCTAAATAATTATAGACCTTCATCCTATAATATATTATTAGCACCAATAATTACATTACCGCAACTTATACTTGGTTTGACAGCGGGATATATCCGGATTAACTATGGTTTTGCTTATGCCTTTTTTCTCCACGCTCTTTATAATAGCAGTCCATATTGGTTGCCGTTTTGACAAGACGTGACAAAGCTGTGTGTGGCGTACAGCAACTAACGGCACTTAGATTTTATTTGGGCATTCGGCTTCGGTATTTGCAAACAAAGCCGCTTCGCTAAAGACAGTTATTTGTTCTTTGCAAATGTCCAATAAACATTAAGCTTTGTCAGTAACATTTTGGTAGAACGAAGGCTTACTTTATCGAACCGATATCTTTCTGAATTAGAAAAAATCAATCATTTAAACCATATAAAACTCTAAAATTAACACCAATAGAAAATTATAAAAACCTTAGACAAAAAAAATAACCAAATTAAGAAATATATTAAAAGGTTAAGTAGCTTAAAGTACTGACTTAACTTCAAATCTACAATTAAATAAACCATGAAAAATACTGACAAAAAGAAATTAAGAACTTTAAAAGTTTATGCCCAATCCAATTATACAAACTCTTAAACAAATGAAAAAATCACCGAAATTAGGCTAAAGGGTAGATGGTCGGAAAAATTGGGTTTTAATTATGGTAAAAACATAAATGTTTTAAAAACTGAATTTGGACTAATTATTATGGATAAAGATTTTATACCTCCAATTGTAATATTATAGGATTTTTGTTAAAAATTTTAACCGGTGTGTTGCAGATAAATATATTTTCAAAATATTGCCTTGTAATCTTGAACTTTTTCAAAAACAAATAGTTTTGTGATTTAATCTATTTAAATGCACTTGCAAAGTTAAAATAAACCGCTCTATATTATTTATTTATAAGACCTTGAAACATGATTTTTTTTATTTAAACTCTGATTGATTTTTAATTTATAAGTAAAAAATTTTATGGCTTTAATTTATTTAATGAACTTAAAACCTTAATTATATTTTCTTTGGTTCGGACACAAACAAATTAATTATTTTTTAGTGGGTTTATTTATAGCATGAAAAATATAACATTGGTTTTGTTAATTGTTTATAAAGGTTTGCATTTAATCAACCTCTTATTCTTGTTCAGTTTCAGTAACCGCCGGTTTCGTAATACTACTGGCAATTTTTTTAATTTTGTTTACAATATTACTTTTCAATATGTTTAATAATCTTTAGTATTCTTAATACCAACCTCTTCATAATCAAACTTTACAATCATTTTTTAATCTTCTAACGATCAAAGTATTTTTTTATAAGTATTTTGAAAGTACTTTTTCAATTTTGCAGTGATATTTTTAAATATTATTTCTAATTCGTCTTTTTAAATTTTTAGTATTACACCTTTTGCAATTCATTTTTATTACATTTCAAAAGTGACATTTTGAACACTAAGATTTTACGAACCCTTATTTTAAGGTATTAAGATGATTGAAAAAAAATGGTATATAACATCGCAATCGGAAGAAATTTCTGTATATAAATACTTAATTTTTAACATTTTAAGTTTTGAAAATTAATAAATTACATTTTGAACATTACATTAGCAAGGAAATCGATTAAAATAGAAATAGATATTTTACAGTATTTTAATTTTAACAAAAAGTGACAATTTGAAAAGCCCTAACATTAACGCATTTTTGGCCAAACCCCATTTTTATCCTTACATGTATAAGATTCTAATTCTATTCCGCCTTCTTTATTGTATATTAATAAACTCCAACCATGTTGCTGACCATCACACTTCTTTGTATAATCAAAAAATTGATGCAGTTGACCAGATTTATAAAACTCTTTACACATAATATATTCACCATTTTTAAAAATATGAATTGAGCTGATTTTTCCATTTTTCTTATACCATTTATACTCGCCATCTAATAAAATCAATCCAGAAGTACTAGAACTTCCTTGAACAAATGATGGGTCTAATTTAAATTTTTTACCTCCAGAAGCTCCCATTGGATATATATTTACGCCATGATCATAATATGTATATCTATAATAAACTGCATTCACACTATCTTTCAATTTTTTCCAATTGTTATCTAAATAGACAACCCACTTTCCGTCCTTTTTACCATTTGAATCGATTTGATTTATTCCTACAGTCTGGCTTTTAAAAAAAAGCGTATTAAATATAAGAAATATAAAAGTTATTGTCTTCATAGAATTTATTTTAAATTTTATAATTGTAAATTTAATAAAATTATCAAATGTTTGAGTTAAATTTAATTAATTTTTGACCCACACTAAGCCATTTTCAACTAATTGTCGAACTATAATTCTCTTTAGTTCGTAATCAATTCCACCCGGAATATCACTTATTTTATAAAATTTCGTGTTTAGTGAAAAAAGAATAGATTCTTTCAGATTAGTAGGAAAGCTTATTTTTTTTCCGTAACAATATATCTGTATTAAGCTTTTAGTTTCTTTTATTTGATAAATAATATTAGCTCTTTGAGTGAAGACTTTATCATTAGACAAATTTAGAGTATTTTGTATATTTAATAATTGACCATTAAGTATAGGTTTTCTAGTGGAAATAAATTTATCAACCATTGAATTAAAGGCATTCTCAAACACAGAAATTGATGACATTTTTTTGGAAAGTTTTGAATAAATATTAAACGCTTCTATCTTATGGAATTCTGGGTTAGCAAAACCAGTAGGTAAAGATTTACGAAAATCCGCATCACTCAAACATAAGGATTTAAGTATTTCAGGTAGAATATCAACCCAAGTATAGCTTAGAACACCAAGTGTAATATGAAGAGATTCTTCTTTATTGGTAAGAGCCTCATGCACAAAACCTCTTGGAATGTATGCAATATCTCCAGAATTAAGTTGAAATTCCAGCGTTGGTTTTCTGTTATCATAATTTAATTCATCAAGATTCCTATAATCCTTTGTTGGATAACTTATTAATTTATCATAGATTTTCCAACTCTTAGATCCAGAAACTTGTAAAATAAATACGCAGTGAGAATCATAATGTGGTTTAAAGCCTTGGGATTTAGAAGGTGTTAAATACACATTGGCTTGACATGGCATACTTAAGTCCTTTTCAACTCCACGACATAAATTTGATAAAGATAGTAGGCGTTTATGTAAAGAATTTAATATTATTGTACTTCCTTCCCTATAACGTTGAATTAGCTCAATAATATCAATATAATCATCTTTTAAAACATATTTTGTATTTTCATTTTCGTTTTTTGCATTTGCCAAAATAATATCTCCTTCTTTTAAATTTAATGAAGAAGAAATTATGTTGTCAATTATTTCTTTTGATATTAATTTATTCCAATATTTTTCTTTTTTTCTTTTAATAACCAAAACTTTATTTTCCCAAAAATTGTTTAAAAAATCTTTCGGTTCGATTGGACTTATTAGCCAAGGAAGAGAATATAATGGTTTCTTATTAGACATCTTTTTTAATAATAATTAGTTATTCATTTTATTTATTATTGTTTTCGATTGATAAAATTTCGCTAAGAAATAATATATGACAAGTTCGTTAGATCTTGGTTTACTAATAAACACTCTATTTAGAGTCATGTGTATAAAACTAGATAAAAGTGCATTTAAATCAATTTGTAAATCTTTACTTCGTTTTAAAAATTCTAATTCTCTGAAGATTGGATTTAACGATGAATTTCTTTCTTCGATTATATTAAATAATCCCGATAAATCCTTTTTCAATAATTCTGTGGGATTAATATATGTATCAATTAGATGTTTGGATTTTCTATATTTATTATCTAATTGAATTTTTAATTTTTTGTTCCCCTTATGTTCTGAAAAAAAGGAAACATAAAGTGACCTTGCGATTTTCTCCTTTTCTTCAATTGTTAAAGAAAAGGAATCAAAAATTTCGTTTATGCAAATTATAGCATACAACCATCTTATATTTTTATCTGGGTAATTTTTTATGAATCCTAGCATTTGGACTGTTGCTTTACTATCAAAATAAAAAAAATGCTCTGCAATTTTAATAGAACAACCCCCATACCTTTCTATTTCTCTGTTGTATGTATCAGTTGATAATTTAAAAATTATGTTATTTTCAATATATGGTTTTAATATTGAATTAATTTTAATTATAATTTTACCTATAGAATTAACGTCAACTAATTTCAATCGTAAACGTATATGAAACTCGGGATCATTGTATCTGATAAAAAACCAACTTGTTAATAATTTACTTTTTATCAATTCATCTATATGTGATGCTATAATTTCAGTGAGAAGAAAATCAGCATTTTTAACACCACAATATATTTTATAGTAAAGCCATTCATCACCTAAAATAAACTTACGTTGAATTTTTTTGTTAAAAATTTTTTTTGCCGGTTTTACAAATAAATGATTAGGATATTTATTAATATTCGGTTTATTAGATTTCAAGAATGCTATACATTCGTTTGTATAAACTCCATTATTATCATCTTTTATTAATGCATTTCCTGATTTGAAAAGGAATTCAGTCAATTGAATATTTTTTTTATTTCTAATTGTGAATGCAAACATTTTTAAACTTAAATCGTTTCCTGTGTCTATGACTAATTCCTTATCCCCTTCTATTAAACAAACAAAACCAGGTAGGTTAAACTTGTTAATCCATAATTTAATATTAGAAATAAAATCACTTGATCCATATCCAAACACTTTTTGAAAATTATAATCTCTAAAATTCCAAGTTGCTGGAGATAAAATTGAATTACTATATTCTACTCTAGGTATAAAGGCAAATAAATTATGAAAATCGTTGATATTAAAATGAATTGACGATTTTTGTTCATAATGATTTTGTAAATCACATAAAAATTGGTATAAAGGAAGGCAATTAAAACTATAATTATGGGCCGAACTTAAACGAGGAATAATTTCTTTGTTTAATTTTTTGCTTCTAAGAAGTATTTGACCATTAACAACTTTCATGTAAATATCAGATAGATTAATCTGAAATTCCTTCTCTACAGATGATAGCGATAAACATGGGATTTCATGTTTTCTAAAAACTGGATGCCGCAAAATATTCCCAGAACGATTATCTGGAAGGTGAATTATTTCAGCAAAAATTTGATTAGGATATAATTGTTCTTCGTATTTTACTAGCTCTGAAGCAATCTTATGGATTTCCTTATTACCATTAGCAAAACGACTTATAAGACGTATGTCATTTCCACAATGTTTAAAATGAATTTTACCGGAATTTTTGTCAAAAACATTAAAAAAAACATATAATATAGATGGTAATTTATCTGTTGAATAATCAATATCCTTAAAGTCATCATCACTAAGTTCTATAGAATATTTAGTCTCCTTTTCCGCCCTTATAAATTTTTCGAATAATATTTCCTTAAATTTATCAAAATGAAGGATTAAGTCTGAACTTAAAGTGTTGTTTATTCTTAAATCATTCAATAAAATATTGTTGCTTTCAAGATCCTTTTCTGGGTATCCAATACCATTTTCATTATCCAAAACTTGTAAAATTGGCATTTCTTCATCCTCGTAACGTTCAAGATAGTTTGATGTAAATTTGTTTAAATTTTCATTTATACTTGGGCGAAAGATTTTATTTACAAAGTTTATTACCTTGAATAATTCGTTTTGAATTACCCCATCTATAGTTGCTTCATTAGTTTTTTTAAATAAATCTGATTGAAAAACTATTTTTTTATCAACATTAACATCTAAAGTTTTTAAATCACAAATTATATCTTCATACAAATTAATTTTGTTTCCAATTTTAATGTCTAAAAATTCTATTTTCGACATTATATTTTTTAGTTTATAAATAATATTTCCTATTTCTTCCGATCTGGCTGTTCTATTTATGTGTGTTAGCTTTTTATTAAGTTGATATATATATTCTTCTCCTGTAACATTTGGTGATATTTCGCTTACAATTAGTTGTTCTGTAATTAATAGATCTATAAATGTTAGAGCGTCTTTTGATGATATTTTGTGTTTTAAAAGTGATTTTTCAAGTATTTCAATAGTTGCACCGTTTTCGGAAATTTTCAAAATTTTTTTAAAAAAATAATTATTATCAATACTCGCTAACCGATAATCATATTTTTCATTCACCAAAACAGATTCTATGTACCGAACTTTATTTCCTAAAAAATAAATAGTATTATTTGGAAAAAAATATAAATACTTTTTTAATATTTCATTTTCAGTCAATTGAATAGATAAATGATTTAGAATATCAATATCCAATCGAGTATATCTTTGATTATTATTAAGAATTACATTACTTAATTCCCCCCAAACTCCAACACCACAACCAGCGAATAGTCCATAAGGTGTAGCACGGGTCTGCATTCGAATAAAATACTTATAAAAGGATTGAAAAACTTTATTTTTCTCTTTGTCATTATAAATTTCGTTAGATAAATATTTTTTTATTGTATCATATAAAATAGGCGAAGCTAAAAAAATAGCTTCTTGAATGTTTTCTTTTTGAAAGAAAAATTTGATAAATTCTTCATCACCATATAAATTATTTTCTAAATCAAATGGCAATAGTGGTGTGCGAAATACAAATTCATTTGAAAAGGTATATAAGTTTTTTAAATCAATTTTTGTCATTCAATGATTAATTTACGAAATAAGAAGACACCTATCCCATTTGAATTCATTCGATAAAACTGAAATTAATGAAAGGCCGATTCCAGTTACTCCTACTAAAAGACTATATTCTTGCTTATAATTGCTTTCTCCAGGAAACCATTTTTCAAAATCTTCAATGCTCTTTTTAAATTTTTGTTTTTTTAATGTTTCATTTAACCAAAAGGCTGAAGCTTCTTTAAAAATTTTATTTTTAGTTTCATTATAAAACCAATTAAACATGTGCGCGATTCCAATTGATCCATGACATAGACCAGGATCCTTAAAATTATCAAGTTTTAAATTTCTGATTTTGGCTGAGTCGGACATTACACTTATTGCTATATTTTGCCAAGCAACATTTTTTGTAACTTTACCAGCATTATATAGCGCAATTGCTATACCCGTATCGCCATGACACCACCCTATCTTTCTATTTTTTGTGAGTAAATTATCATTGAAAACCACATTTGGAAAATTCATTCCATGTTTGATTACGTCTAACCGCTGACTCAAAACATACTTAACTGCGCCGTTTAATAATACCAAAGCTTTCTTTTGGTTATTAACAAATTCTACATATTTAGCTAGAAAAGCTATAATGCTTGCCATTCCATGTGCTAATCCAATATTACAACCTATTGCCCCATTTTCTAAATCTGTTACACACTCCCATTTAATACTTCCATTTTTATTCGTGATACTTTGCCTATCCAGTTCATAAATAAGTTCATCTAAGTATTCAATGCATTTTTTTGTTTCTTCTGCTCTATCAAGAAAATATACTCCTATCCCAATTGCACCATGTAAAAAATCATATTCTGCATTCTTAATTTGCTTTAACATTTGCTTATAAAGAACCTCGTCTAAATCATCAAGAAATGGTACATCTTTTCTAGATATAAAACCATTTTGTACTAAATGTTCTACCGTCCAAGCAAATCCAGATAAGCCATCACAAAAAGTCGGAAAATTAAATCCTTCTTTTATAGAATGGAACGCATCTATTATTAAATCCCCTGCATCTTTCGCATAAGTTTTATCATTTACTAACCTAGAATAGTAAAACAATAACAATGCCACTCCACTTTTTCCTGTTAATAAACCTGGACCGTAATTATGTAAACTACTTTTTCTTGTATTGGTTACAATCTGATTTAGTATGTTTTTATATAAAATTGACATGGTATTAAATATGTAACACTTTTGTAAAACTTAAAGATATTTGACTCTAATTAGATGGGAGTACCTGTGCATTCTGGTCGATCCGTTGGATCGAAAATTGATTTTTTTATCCCTATTTGACCTGCACATTTTGTATTACACCAATGTGGAGAATGGGCGCCGCAGTCAACCCAATGTAAAATAGAAGCAAAAAGCCTTCCGGCCCCGGTATCTTCTGAATTAGTTATTAAGTTAGAAATAATTTCTTTATTTAATTGTAATTTAAAAGGTAAACTTTGTCCATCATTATTTTTATCAAATTTTATTTCTTTTTTCAATTTCTCCTTTTTCTTCATAATGTTAAATTTTAATTTTTTAATACCTAATTTTATTATGCAGCATATACCCAATTATTACCTTCAACGACCACATTAAAGTTTTGCTTATTTTCGGTTGAAGCGTAAATACTATAGCCTGTTTGTATATCTAAATCGTTCTCAAAAACAATGGTATTTTCAAAAGACTGGTCAGTAGCGCTTGGGGTATCTGTTGGAACTACTATTTCTGTAAAAAGATATAATACACCTGCTCCGTCTTCAAAATATAGTCTTATCATTCCTGGAGTTGCAGCCGCACTAGATTTGATAGTAATGCTTTTAATACTAGATCCTTTAACCGGGCTTGAACCTGCGGTGTAACATAAAACTGTTGCTCCTGTCCCATTTAAATTAGAATTGGCTGTTGTTAATTGACCGTAACCAAAGTTGGTGGTATACTGTGTGGTATCTTGACGAACAGAGGTAGAGTAATAGGCCCAGTTTAAACCTTCAGCAATAACATTAAAGGTTTCTGCATTTTCAGTACTTACTTTTAATTTCTCTCCTGATTGCAGCGTAAAATTTAAATCCACTTTTGTTTCAAAAGTTTTATTAATGCCTGACTTAATTATAGCTATTACAGGTATTTCCATTATGAGTGTATTATTAGCCCCACTAGTAACGAAAAGACGGATCATACCCGCAGTCGTTTCTGTTGAAATAGCTTTAATAAAAACTGATTTAATTAAAGTACCATTAGATGCTGCTGTAAGCAATACTCCTAATGAGCCAGTACCATCAACATTTGAGTTTGCGGTAGAGATGGTTATCATACCTGTGTTTGCTGTATATTGCGTTTCTTCTGCCATGTTACATTTTTTTTCGGTTGTTATTTACCATCGAATTCTTGCGATTTAAATTACTAACCATTTATCTCTTTCTAATTTTATATTATGCTGGGTATTTCCAGTCATTACCTTCAACTGTAATGGCGAATGATTCGGCATTTTGTGTGGATGCTTTTAATACATAACTAGCTTGTAATTGAAAATTACCTAATGATAATTGTGTTTCAAACGAAGTTTCCGTTGCTGATCTAGTTACTGATGGAATAAATACTTCTTTGATTAAACGAGTGTTTGTGCCATCATAAATATATAAGCGAACCATACCCGTTGTAGTTGTTTGTAGCGCTTTGATTGTAATGCCTTCTATACGACACCCTTTCCAGCCTGAACCTGAAGATCCTGCTGACAATATTGTACCTAGAGTGCCAGTGCCATCTAAATTTGAATTAGCAGTTGAAATTACAGCTGACCCGGTGTTTGCTGTAAAATTTGTACTTTCAGGTCTAACTGAGGTAGAATAATATCCCCAGTTTAATCCTTCTGCGATTATGTTAAAACTTTCTGCTTTTTCGGTACTAACTTTTAATATATCTCCGGCCTGTAATTTTAAATCACAATCCCAAGTATATTCAAAGGCTAGTGTTGTAGCCGCTTTTGTAATAGCCATAACTGGAATTTCTTGTCTCAACCTAGTGTTTGTTCCATCATAAATGAAAAATCGTATCATTCCTTCGGTATTTGACACTGTAGATTTAATAATTATTCGTTTAACTAAAGTGCCATTAGAAGCGGCTGTTAAAAGAGTGCCTAATGTACCTGTTCCGTCTAAATTTGAATTGGCTGTTGAAATAACAACCATTCCTGTGTTTGCTGTATACTGCGTTTCTGCTGCCATATTTTTTATTTTTTAATTTTTTATTGTTAATTTATTTTATTCTAAATTTCTATTTCATTAAGGGTATGAAAAATCTAAACCTTCTGCTATAACCAAAAAGCGTTCGGCTTTTTCTGTTGAAGCATAGATGGAATTTCCTGCAGCTAAAAAATAATCAAGATCATATGAGATTTCGAAAGACTCTGCGATTGATGATCTTACTACTGCAGGAACATCTATTTCATCAATTAAAATTGTAAAGGCTGCACCTCCGCCACCATGCATAAATAATCGAATCATTCCTCGAGTGGTATTGGCTTGTGCCTTTATTGTAAGTGTTTTGACAAGGGTTCCATTTGAGGCACCTCTTATTACTTCAACTGTAGTGCCAGTTCCATCTAATAAAGTATTTGCCGTAGACAAAAAAGCTGTTCCTGTATTAGCTGTATATTTAACTCTCTCATTAATATTTGTGGTTATTCCGCTTTCTATTATAGAATTCCCTGTTTGTATAGATTCGTAAAGCATATTTTCTTTTTAATAAGTGAATAACATTCATAAATTAATTCTCGTAAAGTAAAAACAAGAAAATATAAATATCAATTGGGGTTTACCCTAAAAATAAATCTCTTTATTACTTAATTAGAACATAGGGTTAACCCTATGTTCTAATCTTCGCTCAAGATAAACTATATCGAAAGGCTCAGCACAGGCTTGCAAGGCTTTTGCAAATTCAAGGTCGCTTCGCGAATTGACAACCTTGCACCAGCCGGCTCAAAGTGCACTGCACTTTGCCCATTTTGCAAAAGACTAATAAACATGTATCTTTAAATTAATGTTTCGCGAGGTAGGCTCGCGACTTGTCGGCAGACAGTGTTTCATTAGCCGTAAGTGTAAGCTTGCATTCCAAGGTAAAAAACAAATCTTTTAACACTTATTTTTTACGCTGCAAATTTATTCAATTCAACAAAAGGCGTTCCTCTTCGCACTGT
>JALHPG010000060.1 GCA_022842625.1 Bacteroidia bacterium
GGAAAAAACAGCAACTTAATTAATAAACAACAAGGCTCATTCTTTTTTATTGCTGAATTAATTATTGATGTTGAATTAGAATACGACGGGCCAATAAAAGATTATTGCGGCACCTGCACCAAGTGTATTGATGCTTGCCCAACTGAGGCGATTGTTGCGCCTTATATAGTTGACGGAAGTAAATGCATTAGTTATTTAACTATTGAATTAAAAGAAAATATTCCATTGGAATTTAAAGATAAAATGGATAACTGGGCGTTTGGCTGTGATGTTTGCCAGGATGTTTGTCCGTGGAACAGTTTTAGTATGCCGCATCAAGATGAGCAATTTAAAAACACTAACGGTTTACTCAATTATACAGAAGCCGAATGGAATGATATCACCGAAGAAACCTTTAATTTTATTTTTAAAAACTCTGCAGTAAAAAGAACAAAGTACAAAGGCTTAAAACGCAACTTGATGTTTTTGAAGAAGTGATCGGTTGCCATTTCGACAACAGGAGAAATCTTTTCTAAATATAGATTCCTCAGGCCTCAAAATATTCACGTCAAGCCTTTCGGAATGACATCTCCTTTATTAACCAAAAAACCGCAACCCCTAATTTGCAGCAAGGAATTGCGGTTTGGTTCACATGAAAAATCAATTATCAATTAAGACGTGTAACTTATAAAAAAGTTACAAGCTTAAATTTAAAACGCTCAGTCATTCGGATGCTTTGGCTCTTTTGGTTCCTTTGGCTCTTTAGGCTCTTTTGGTGTTTTTATTTTAATACCGTTTTCATCTATTTTTATCTCAGCATCGTTACCGTTTATTTTTAATCCCTCTTTATTAATTACAACGCCATTAGATTGTGTTTTAGTTTCGTTAATGATCACTTCACCATTCTCAATGACTACAGTTTTAGTTACTTTATCACCATCATGGTAATCCTCATCATCAAAATCCAAGCCTTCGCAATCAATACATTTTAAACCATTTTCTGTCATTTGCCATCTGCGACCAACCATGTGCCCATCCCAGGTATTCGTAGTGTTTTCTACATCATCCAATAAATTTTTTACACTCTTATCAAAATAAATAACCTTTCCTTTTGGTAAACTAAGTTTTATATCAACTTCTTGCGCAGAAAATTTTGAGCCTTCTATCACAGAAAATATTTCATCAAAGATCAACTGATTATTTATTTGCTTGTATGAATACTTAATTGTTTTTGCATTTTCGTTAGCATCTCTTTTTGTTGGTCCTCTTGATGTATAATTGATCACTAACTCTACACTGTCTGTTTTACTTTCAACCACATCTAACCCTGCATAACCTATAATACTTAATTTACCTTTCAATTCACCAAATTGATATCCGTTATGATTTTTTCCAAAATAAGTATCCAGATCATCATGGTTATCGTAGTTTAGTGTTTTTAAGGTTGCTAGTGCCGGGTTTAATTTAATAACGATCGTATCTCCTAGCCCATGCAATTCAACCACTTCTTTAACTCTAGAGTTTTCGCTGAATTGTTTAACCGTTGAAACTGTTACAAAAAATCCAATGATCAAACCAACCAACCATATTAAACCTAAACTTAAATTTAACCAACGATTACTGTAAGAAATTTTGAATAACAATTTTATTCCTGCATACAGCAACATAAAAATTGGAATACCGATAACAATTACAAAGGCAAGAATACCAAGTGCATAATTTCCTGAAGAACTAAAGATCACCGATTTCCAATTTGAAATATCTGAATTAGAGTCTGCAATTGAAATACCAAACAAAGAAGTAATGTAAGCGAACAAAAATGCACAGCCTAAAAACAAAAGAAATAATCCAATTAAACGACCAACTATATTAAAGAAGGTATTTAGAATTCTAGAAACATTGCCGCTTGCTGTATTTGCAAAATCGTTATTTTTAAAACGATTTTTTACATCATTTGCTTCGTCTTTAAAGGATTGCATGATGTTATTAATATTTGCCGATTCGCCACGCATAGCAAATTTATCGGCAGTTGTTTTAGCTTCAGGAATAATTATCCATAAGATAATATATACCCAAAGACTTATGCCTCCAAAAAATATTAATAAAAACATTGCTAAACGTATCCAAACAGTATCTACATCAAAATATTCTGCTAAGCCGCTGCAAACACCGCCAATTGCTTTCTCATCAGGATTTCTGAATAATCTGCGCTTAACTTTTTCAGTATTGGTATTTGGTTGTTCTTCCTTAGAACTGGTTTCTTCTTTTGTATGCTCCCCACCAAATTCTTCCGGCTTACCCATTATACTTTTTACATGATCAACATCCATCATTAACACCACTTGTTTAGATGCATTGATTTTTTGTTGCAATAATTCGGCTATTCTGGCTTCTATATCACTCATGATCTCGTTGCCGCCGTCTGTTTTACTAAAATACCCTTTAATGGTTATCAGGTATTTACTCAAGCTTTCATAAGCATCTTCTTCTATATGAAAGATGATGCCGCTTATATTTATGGTTACTGTTTTATTCATTGCTAATTTTTTTTAATTGATTAAATTTTTTTTCCTAGTTCAATTGTTTTATTTACTGCCTCTACAAGTTCTGTCCATGATAGCTGAAGCTCTTTTAAATACTGTTCGCCAATTTCGGTGAGTTTGTAGTATTTTCTTGGAGGCCCACTGGTACTCTCCTCCCATCTGTAACCTAACAATCCGGTATTTTTTAATCGTGTAAGTAATGGGTATAAGGTTCCTTCAACTACTACTAACTTTGTATCTTTTAACTTATCAATTATTTCTGTTGGATAAGCGTCTCCTTGAGACAGGATGGAAAGTATGCAGAGTTCAAGTACGCCTTTACGCATTTGCGCTTGTGCACCGGCCTTTTCAAAACCACCTTGGGTTGCTGCCGAATTCTCTGAGTTTACCATTTTTTAATTTTATTATTATGAATATTAATTACTAAACCTTTACTTATAGCGTTTTAATGTTTAAAGTAACGCTATGTACCACATCGCTTTTAAGCTTTGTAAGATTCAATTTTAAAAATTGTTTTTCGATCTCTGATTTTAAAGTTTCATTAATTGTTTTTGCTAAAACAAAATCTACTTGTCCAAGTAAATTTGTAGTAAACAACACTTCTACTTTTTGCGACTCATTAACCGGAGTAACAATTTGAGGAAATTTAAAATAATCCTTTATTGTTTTTTCGGTTTCAATTGCCTCAGGACTTAAGCCTAAATTTGTAGATGGTTTCACTGTATAAGCTGTAAGTAATAAACCTGCAACTAATACTGCTTTTGATATTTTATTTTTTACGTTCATTTTTTTAAGTTTTTATAATTTATACATTCAGTACTTTTAAACCATAGCTATTTGGTGATGCAAACATACGTGATTATTTTAGTACTATGTGCCGCATAGTACTAAAATATTTGTTAAAAAAGTCTATCTAGTTGATTATCAATGCAAAAATTTAATAAGGAGTCTGCTAAAAAATAAATATCTTTGTGTGAAATTTAAAAAAATGCACAATTGGTCAGCGGATTTAACCGCATTATTCTCAGTACAAGGTCTTATTGGTTTAATTACCCTTTCGATTTTGGAAATAATTTTAGGGATAGATAATATCATATTTATTTCGATAGCGGTAAACAAACTGCCTTTATCACAACAAAAAAAAGCCCGTACAATTGGTCTAACACTAGCGCTGGTGGTGCGCTCTGTTTTATTATTATTTATTGGTTGGATAGCAGGCTTAAAAGAAGCCCTTTTTCATATTGGTGACTATGGCGTAAGCGGCAAAGGCTTGATCTTAATTGGAGGGGGGATATTTCTGCTAATTAAAACCTGGCAAGAAATAATGGAGAAAATTAATACCGATGATGATGAAATAGAGCATAAAGGAAAAGGAAAAACAACGTTTAATGCCATCATCATGCAAATTGTGATAATAGATTTTGTTTTTAGTTTTGATAGTATTCTTGCGGCAGTTGGGGTTAGTGGAGTTGTGTTAATTATGATAAGTGCTGTTGTGATAAGTATGTTGTTGATGATCTTATTTAGCGGTGTTGTGGCAGATTTTATTAATAAAAATCAAGGGATT
Source organism: Bacteroidia bacterium (assembly GCA_022842625.1). Taxonomy (GTDB): domain Bacteria; phylum Bacteroidota; class Bacteroidia; order B-17B0; family Aurantibacillaceae; genus Aurantibacillus. The sequence goes on from JALHPG010000060.1 coordinate 4,090, forward strand.
AAAATGATCGCATTAGCATTTTTATTAGTGATTGGCGGGATATTACTAGCAGAGGGATTATTAGATTCTTATAATTTTTCGGTACCGGAGGAAGAGCATGTTGAATTGAATAAAAACTATGCTTACATCGCCTTAGCATTTGCCTTATTCATAGAAATGTTTAACATGAGAGAAAAGGCTGTTAAACGCAAAAAAGATCTGGGGATTTAAAAAGAAAAACAATTAACTCGAAAGTAATTGTTTGTATTGACCGAGGTAATTTTTTTTAGAAAAAAAATTGATCGCCTCTTTTGAGATATTTTGTTTGATGTCGATTCCGGGTTTTAAAACCGAACTATTAAAATTATTATAAGTATAACCCCAATTTTTTTGCTCAGCAAGCTCTGTATAGTCACCTAATTTTTGGGATATTATTACTTTTAGTCCGCAGGCCAAATACTCAGCAAACTTAACAGGAGAGGCAACTTGATTAGTTACAGAATCTTCCCTAATTAATAAACCAAAATCACCAACAATTAAGTATTGAGCAACTTGATCTGAATTTAAATGCTTGCGTATTACCTGAGCAGGAAATAATTTTTGGAGTTGATCTAAATTTGAATTTTGAGGAGAAAAAAACACAATTTTATTATCGCCACTTTTTTTTAGTATTGGTTCAATAAAAGAAAACAGAATGTCAAACGATTGCCAGCCGGCAACAGAGCCCGAATAAACATAAACAGTATCGGTTTCATTTAAATTAAGTTGCTGGCGTTTTTCACTGATCTTTTCTCTAGAGATCTTTACATTTTCGAAATCTGAATTTAAAGTACAAGGAATAACAACGTGATCGTTCTTAGAATATGTATATGAATGCTTCCAAAGATCAATGAGTGCGTTCGAAACAGCGATCCTAAAATCAGCCTCTAAAATAACTTCTTTTTCATAAACCGAAATTGCTTTTAATAGTTGCTCATCAGTTACTACCTTATACTCATGCCACTCTGCTGCTATTGCCCCTCTTCCATCGTAAACAAAACGATCGCAATTTTTATTATTGCGCATAAGCAAGGCTAATTTTGAAGCCATCACACTTCTTGCAATGATCATTTTTGGCTGATATAGTTTACAATACAAACTCAATAACAATTTATTCTTACTCCAATTATTCATTTTCGGGAACATGGGAAGAACAATTGCGCCGGGCAATTCGTTTTTTATTTTTTGTTTAGCCGAAGAAAATCCTCGTAACGAAATAAAAGAAACCAACTTGATCTTTGTATTACAATTAGTTTCAATAAATTTTACTACATCAATTACCTGAGATGAAAAAATTCCGGATGGTGCTTCGTTATAGGTTAAATAAAAGATCACTTAATTTTTGCAATAACTTTTAAAATACGTTCAGTTGCTTTTCCATCCCAAAGCTCAGGAATTTTTCCTTTTTTGTAAGTACCGTTCTCAATTGTTTTAATATAGCTTTTTACTATTTCTATATCAAACGACAAAAGTGTATTCGAACCTTCTGTAACCGTTACCGGTCTTTCTGTATTAGGTCGAAGTGTTAAGCAAGGTTTTTGTCTGAAGGTTGATTCTTCTTGAATCCCGCCACTATCTGTTAAAATAAACGAGCAGTTTTTTACCAATTTTTGAAACGAAAAATAATCTAATGGCTCAGTACAAATTAAATTTTTATTGTTTGTTATCTTGTCATACAAGCCAAACTCTTTTGCATTTTTTATGGTGCGTGGATGGATCGCAAAAACAACTTTATAGTTTACAGATACATGATCGATCAATTCAATTAATTTTTCAAATTCCATTTTGTTATCAACCGTAGCCGGACGATGCATGGTCATCAAAACAAATTTATCGTCGTTTATTCCAAGGTCCTGCACTATTGTTGAAGCTTCAATTTCTTTTTCATAAGCAACCATGGTATCTATCATTGTATTACCAACAAAATGAATTTGTGATTCATCGCGCTTCTCCTCCTTTAAATGTTTAATGCCACTAGGCTCTGTAAGAAAAAACAGATCTGTTAGATCATCCGTAACAATTCTGTTATGTTCCTCCGGCATAGTTTTATCAAAGCTTCGTAAACCTGCTTCAATGTGCCCTAATTTAATTCCACTTTTATTTGCAAACAATGCGCCGGCCAAGGTAGAATTTACATCGCCCGGAACCAACAATAGATCAGGCTTTCCAATTTCGTTTACAAGATCTTCCAATTTGATCATGATCTCTGCAATTTGTTTATTAGCCGATGCCGGACTAATATTTAAGTAATGATCAGGCAATAAATTAAATTGTCTAAAAAAAACATCCGCCATTTTTTCGTCGTAATGCTGACCCGTGTGAATAATGGTGATCTTAATGTTAGGATCTAATTCATTTGCACACTTTTTAAACTGCGTTACTTTTATGAAATTAGGGCGAGTGCCGATGAGAATATAAATTTTCATTGTTTTATTTTATAATACGATTGTTTTATTTTTTTCTTGATCGATAATGTCGTGCGGGAATTTTAAACCTTTTAATTTACACTTAATCTTTAGTAGATTATCGTAGGTTTTACATTTAGGTTTGTCCAAATCAATTTTCCACAAAAAACCTTTTACTAATTCGGAACCAAATCTCTTTTTAAAATTCTGAATGCCTTCCAACTTTGTGCCACTAATGTCGGTTAATCTTGCGCCAACAAAATCATATTGCTGTATTCCCTGTTCGCGCATTAAACACATGATCTTGTAATGCAAATATTTAATTGCTCCCGAAGCCTCTGTAGTGTTAGCTGATGCTCCATGGAAATAATAGGCTCCGTAATTTGAATAAACTACATACAATCCACCTTGAATTTTATTATCAATATATATTGTTGCTAATAAAGAATTATTTGGCAAAGCTGTCAGCTCTTTACTTAATGAGGAATAGTCTTCTGAATAAGCAGCGGTGCGTTCCATTGTTTCTTCATGCAACTTTTGAAAAACCTTTAGTTCGCTTATTCCGTATCTGATCTCGACATTTAATTTTTCAATTTGTCGGATACCGGATCTGTATCTTGCCTGCATCCCTTCTAACAATTGTTCATTTGTTTTATTGGTAAGATCGATCTTATAAGTACCAAAAGGGATAGAAATACTTTTTGCCGGAACTGTAGCAAATAATGAGTAGTTTTTGGGTTGCACAATTCGATGAGCCAACTTTTTTTCTGCTATAAAACCAATGGCCAATTCACTAAATTTTTTTTCATCGGTTATGCTTAAACGCTCGCCATTTGTCTTCACCGGCGGAAATTGAAACTGTATGGTTTTTAAAAATTTATTTTTCTGAATTTTAACTGGGGCAAAAAAATCATTAAGCTGAAGAATACTAATATCAGAATTAGTGATTAAATAGTCTTTCTGAAAACAAAACGGAAATGATCTTAGATCAACATTTTTTAATTTCAAGAACTCTTCTCCGTTAAGAATTTTCACAAATTATTTTTTTGTCGCTATCAACAAATAGCCATTTTTAAAAGTTTTAGACTCAGTTTGGTAAGGCTTAGTATCATATTCGCAAGTGTTACGCTCGTCATAACTATGTTTATTTTCTATTACATTAAAATAACGTGATGCGATCTTAGTGATAAATTCAGGTGAATAATTGATATAATTCCTATCAGGATGATATAGGTCGAGTTTGTTTAATGCATGCGGATATTGAATGAAGAGGAGACCCTTTTCGTGCATGATATCGGCACATTTTTTAAAAAATTCATCAATTTTACTAACCGGAATATATTCTAAAACACTTATTGAATAGATGGCATGATATTTTTCATCGAAATTAATACTTAAAAAATTTCCTAAATAAAATTTATTGTCAGGCAACAATTTACTTGCAGCTTGTAACATCCCTTCACTAATATCAACACCGCTTACAGTATAATCTTTTGCCAGCATTTTCATGTATATCCCGGGGCCACAGCCAAAGTCTAAAACATTACCTTTTGCAGGCACTTCGCTTGCCAGATATTTAACCAGCTTATCCTTAACTTTTTTTAAAGCCTCTTCAACTTCAGGTGAATGAGAGAATCCTGCATTTTGTTGAATAGATTTATCATTATCGTATTTAAATGCTTTCCACTGACCAACAGATAACTCTTTCTTTGCATCTAAACCGGTAGCAATTAAAATATTATTGATAATTATATTATTAGTTAATTTAGAATAGAGTCCCATGTTTTATTTTTTTTGAGCAATTAGTAAATATGAATTTTTATAAGTACGATCTGTATTAGGGTTTAAACTTACATATGGCTTTGTATCATAAGCTTCAATTTTTCTTCCATCAAAGGCATGTTCGTGTTTAATTATTTTAAAGTAAGGGGCAATAAATCGTTCAATGGCCAATGGAGAATACTGAATATAGGTTAAGTCGTTATAGACAGTATCTAACCAACTTAAGGCATGTGGGTAATTAAGGTAAAGAACCCCGTTATCTTCTAAGGAGTCGTATATTTTTTTAAAAAAATCTTCAATTCTATAGCGAGGTACATAAATTAATACGCCAATACAATAAATAAAATTTGATTTTCTATCAAGGACAATATCCATAAAGTCACCATGAATATAATTAGCATTCGGAACGAGCTTTTTTGACTCAGAGAGCATTGTTGAATTGATGTCGGTAGCAATTAGTTGATAGTTGTTGTTAAATAAACTCAAATACATTCCCGGACCGCAACCAATATCTAAAATAACATCCCCCGGTTTGCAATATTCAGAAACGGCTAATTGCAGATCGGCCTTTGACTTTTCGAGTACTTCATTAATTTCAGGTCTGTTAGAATAGCCTGCATTCTCTTGAGTGGTCTTTGAGGTGTTTGTTTTAAAACTTAAATAAGGATTTAGTGTTTGGTAAACAAATTTTTCAAGGCCAAACAACCTTATAAAAAAATTTGAAATAAAATTATTGACAAAAAATTTAAAAAGGATCTGTTTCACTAATTGCTAATTATATTATAATATTGTCTGGCTAAAGTTTCAATATCAAATTCGGGATATGACGGCATTTCATTCGCATCATATTTAAATGACGAAATTTTTTTGATCATCTCCTCATTTGAATTGGTGGATCCGTCAGTAAAAAAAAATCCAATATTAGTTTTATACTTTTTAATTAAAGAGTTTTCTTTTGAGATAAAAATTATTGGTTTTTTATAAAGCATTGCATTGAATACTTTAGACCCATAGGCATAATAGAATTCAGGGTCGTTTACAATTAAATGAAAATCGGCATAATATAAAAAAGAATGTAAACTATCGGGCTGCATTTGTTCAAAATGTACTACATTTTTAAAGCCCGACAACTTCATTTTTAATTTGTTACTGATAGTGCCAATAAGATAAATTATAAAATTATCAGGAAGTGTTGCGCTAGCAATAAATCTTAAAAATTCATCATCTCTCCCAAAATCCAGCGTTCCAAAATGGCAAATATTCTGTTTATTTTTATCAAACTGTAAAGGGTAATCGAGCTTAGCATCAATTAGATCTCGCCTATCAAAACCATTTGTAACTAATAAAGTATCAACTTTTGGATTTGTAATTTTAAACTTAAGTTTTTCAACCAACTCCGGCGTAACAGATACAACAGCATTGCAATTGTTCAGGGCAAAAAGTTCCATGTCCACTTGTTTAGTATAGGTTGGGTGAGAACTCTTATCCCCTAAATTCCATGAAAAAAATCCATCAATCCATGCATCTCTAAAATCATTAATTAATTTGGTCTGAGGAAAAATCGATTTATATTTTGATGCGAAATAACAGGTAGAATACGCCGGACTAGATGCTACAATAACATCAGGTTTAAGATTTAATCTTTCTTTTTTTAAATAGTTAAATGCTTTTTTTGAAAAACCATACCCTTCATCGGTATATTTAAATAATTTGTACTGAATATAGTCGATTGGCTTATTTAAAAAAGGCAGGCTTTTTTTTATTGAACTAAAAATATCAGTTACATATATTATTTCTACTTTTTCCCTATCAATTTCAATATTCCAAGGATTTGGATTTTGAAAATTATAATTTTGTGTGATTACATTAATTTTAAGATCTTCGTTTTTTTGCAAATAGTGAACGAATTTAGACCATCTTCTGGCTCCTACTTTATCAAATGGACTAAAACGCTGAACGACTATTACGAGATTGATCATTGGTTAATACATCTTCCGGTAATCAGTTTCAACTTTATATTTATTTGTTAAGCGGTGTATATATTTTGAAAAATTCATTAGACTATGTTCGCTTAACATTTTTGGATGAGAAATAAAATGAATAAAGTTGTTAGACTTTAAATAATTTTCATATTCTCTTACTTTAATTTCATTTAAATAATCAACTGAAACCATTTCTTTTAAATTTTTCTTCACCGAAAAATTAAAGCTTGCGTCAGCAATAACGCTTTCTTCAGTTTTTTCTACAGAAACTCCGTCGCCTAACGATCTAATGCCGGAAAAATTAAAAATTCTATTGAGTATACGAGAAATAGTTTTTTTAAAATTTGAATTATTTACATATGTTATTGAATATTCTTTGAATTTACCGTTAGGTACACTCTTCTCAATTTCAGAATCAAAATAATATATTGGTCTAATTGGAACGTTTTCAAAATTATAATAAAACTTTTCCACTTCCATTGAAAAGCCTTTTAAAACTGAAAAATCATTTTTTATCCCAAACTTTTCAAATAATTCTTTAAAATCAGAAAATGGCTGAATGCACCAGCCGCCAGCCCTGAAAGAATCTACCTCATAGTGAACGTTACATTTTTTCTGGATCATTTTAATAAAAGCAAAGGAATGTTCAAACAGCTCCACTTTTGTTTGATTAGAAACCAAACTAAATCTGTATTTTGAAAGGTCATTTAAATTCCATTGTTTTATTTCTTGGTTATAGTTAGCATACAACCAGTGCGGGTGAATGTGAGGAAAAATAAAATGACCAGATTCTATTATTGTTGATAATTGATCAATGATCATATTATAATCATTTCTTAGATCATCATTGCTTAAATTTTCTTCGAGTCGTTTTATATAAACAGTATCAACAAAAAAGATCGCATTTTTTAAATTATATTGTTTTAAAATATCAAGGATCTTATTTGTAGGAATGATGATAGAATTCAATACTGTTCCTGACCTTCGACCAAGAAATAGTTCATAATCGAAGGTTAACAATAAATTTTTATTTTTATAACAAGGAACCTTGCAATAATCATCAGCATCAATTATTTCAATTAAATTCTTAGTTAAATTTTTTACAGAATAAAAAGAAACGTCAAAAGAAGATTTTGGTTGCTCAGGAGAAGCCGTTTGTAAATTACCTAAACAAGTTAATAGGTCCTTATAGGAATCCTTAGGCGATATCCAATAACCCAATTGATTAGAAGCTATAAATTCAGACGTTTGACCCTTATTACTAACTACAATAATTTTTTTGTTCTGACTTATATATTCACAAAACTTTGTACTTAAAGCAAAATTATACACGTCGTTTAAGAACAACATACAAGCCTTAGCATTTTTTATTTTTGAGTATATTTTATTTAAAGGAAGCTTTTCGTTGTAGCTAATAATTTCATTTAAATTATACTTATTAACCAAAACTTTGTATGACTCAGGGAAAGTTCCGTAAAATTCAAATCTTAGTTTATTAAATAAGTTTAAATTTTCTTCTCTTAATTTAACCAAGGCTTCAAAAAATGGAATTAAGATATATTCAAGATTTATATAAAGCGTACCTGCAAAAACAAGTTTAATAAGATCCGAAGGGTCATTATCTTTTTCAATTTCAATTTGATCAAAATCATCTTCATCAAAACCATTTGGCAAAGTATAAACTTGTTTATTTATAGCGAGACTGTCAAAATAAGTACTCATTTGCTCACCAACCGTAAGCACAACATCCGCTTGTAAAATAGTTCTTCTTTCAAAAAATTGTTCATGCAAGATCCGTTTCTTGCTTAATGTTGAGAATGAAGTTATTTCAGAATCACCTGTCCACAAGTCTCTGAAATCAACAATAAATTTCACTCCGGGATATTTATTTTTTAAAAGCGTTACGTAATACGAAAGAAAAAAAGGACCGGCAGTAACAATTACAGTGTTAATGTTTTTTGTTTCAATATAATGTGATATTTTTTTTGTGATCTGTCTTTTCCAAAAAAAACTTCTATCATAAAAATTTCCTCTGTTTAAAATTTTTAAAACAAAAAGCCAAAACCGGTATTTGAGTTTATTTAGTACACCTGATTTGTTAAGGGTTATTACTTTCGGGAATTTATAAGGTAAATATTCAACAGGTATTCCCTCAATATCATTATTCCAATTTGAAGAACTATCAGTAATTTTTTCGGATGCAATTACATGAACGTTATAGCCACTTTTGTGTAAATATTTAGCAAATTTTGCCCAACGCCTACCCGCAACGCCCGGATTAGGAGGAAAGCCATGACAAACTATTAGTACATTGGATCTATCTTTTACCAAAACTTTAAAAATTTGAATCGTTTTACCAGTTTAAAATAACGCTGCCAATAGGCATCAATACTTTTGTAATCATAATGACTTTTTGCAGGGGCTGCAATATATTTATTGAATTCATCTTCAGACATACCCAGTTTTTTTATCACAAACTGCTTATCGCTTTCAAGCTGCTCGGGTTTATAAGCAGGCAGTGCATATTCTGCAAGAGCTTCTTCCCTGGTCATTTGACCTGATTGCACTAACACCGATAAATGAAATTGTCGTTTATCAATTTTAAATTTTTCATTTAAAATAAAACCTTGATAAAAACGCGTAAAAACATTTTCGTAGTGTTTCCCACCGTAATCTCTCCATTGCATTTTTGTAGTGATTAATTCTTTTACTTCGTTTTTGTTGTATCCAACAAAATTTAATAAAGAAACATAATGTAATTTCCTGTCGATCAACCTTTGCCTTGCAAAAGAAAAGTGTGGAAAGCTTTTCATTTTAAGCTTACCGAATTTTTTATGGATATCCTTAATGTTAACAATATCCATTTTTTCATGGCGCCAACTTTTTGGCAGATAAGTTCCTTCTGTTACAACATTATGTCCTGTTAAAACATAATTTACATTAAATTTTAGTGCTGCTTTATAAATCGAAATAATTAAAGCGTAATCGTAGGGTAGTTCAACGTCTACAACATTTGCTTTAAAAAATGAAAGCTGTATATCCTTAAATTCTTCCCAATCTAATACCTCAGTATACAAATCGAAACCTGTGTACTTACAAATATTTTGAATATTTTGAACTGCCAATTCAGAATTCCAACCATTATCGCAGTGAACTAACAAAGCCCTAAGGCCGGCATTTTTTGCAACGTAAGCAAGATAAGTACTGTCAACGCCACCACTTACGCCAATCATACAATCGTATTTTCTCCCTTTACCTTGTTCAATGATCTTCTCGGTCAGCTTCAAAAATTCAGCCTCAGCTGTCTCTTTTGAAGGTAATTTTGCAAACGCGCGATCGAAATTATGGCAATGATTGCAAATGCCATTTTGGTCCAAAATTAGATCAGGATCATTTACGTTATCCATTATACATCTGCTGCAGGACTTTTTCATAAAATAGTATTATTTGAATTTAATCTGTTCAATAAGCGGTTATTATACCAATTTACACCTCTTTGGTTTAAATGATTTGCATCAGAAAAAAGTGAATCATTGTTCGGATGATATATTGTGAAATCATAAAAATTAATTTGAGGGTATTTGCTAAGAACTTTATTGACTTGAGGTAAATATGAATTATTATAAAATTTTAAGTAATTATTGTTCCACTTTAATGGATGACTTGCAATGCAGGTCTTAATTTTATTTTGCACCACGTAGTTTAAAATAGAATCAAGATATGGAAAATTGCTGCCGGGTTTAAATGATTCGTAAACTAAATTAGTATCACTTTTAAAATCATTATCTTTTTGAACATAGCCATTATAGATGTATTTTTCATTATACGGAAAAGGCTTTGGGTTTATATCGAACAATCTTGCTGAAATATTATTAAGACTATTGATAGTAATATTATTTTTTAAAATTCGGAAAGCCGTTTGATCATTATCTGAATTCTGAATTAACATCAAGGTAGACTCCTCGGTAATATCTTGCAACACTCCGGGATAAATATCCAAAATTAATTGTCTGATTTTTTCTTTATTCGCTTTTAGAAGTGTATAAGAGTCTTTCATGTTCTGACCCGAGGTGCCCATATTAAATAATTTTAATCCGGACATACTAAATATTCTCGGGTCATAGCCTCTATAGGCGTGAGATGATCCTATGACAAAAATTGAGCTGTCGTTTGGTGTAAAATTTTTTATGTCATTAAACATTAATTTTGCCTGCCCACCCTCAGAAATTACGTTTGGGTTTAAGTAAGTCCATAATCTAAAAGAATTTATTTTTACAGACGATAATGTAACAAGGAATAAAACAAAACAACTTATTTGAATAGCAACATATAATGTAAAGTTTTTAAGCATTAAAACTGAAAATAAATAAATTGAACTTTACCCCAAAAACCAATAGTAATAACTAAACCAACTAAAACTGAAAAAAGTGCAATGGCTTTTACCTGAAACAAATTACTCTCTTTCCTTATAAATTGATGCACTGTTCTATCAAGCAATAAAAAAAACATACTCATTAAAATGAAAACAAAAAAAGTAGCTTTATTTATTCCAAGATCTGCGAGATTGGATGAATAATTATATCTGAAAACCATATTATTAATATAACTAAATGCCGCAGATACTGTACTTGCCCTGAAAAAAATCCAAGCAAATAAAACAATATTAAACACAAAAATTTGATTGATCTTTTTCTTTAAAAAACTATTTTTTACAAACTCAAAACCTAAAAGGCTTTTAGGTAAAAAATATCGAACGCTATTAAAAAAGGCGTGCAAAGCTCCCCAAATTAAAAAAGTCCAATTTGCCCCATGCCAAATTCCACTAATTAAAAAAACATATACTTGATTTAAAATAGTTTTCTTTTCACTTACCCTGCTTCCGCCTAATGGTAAATAAACGTAATCTCTAAACCAAGTACTTAATGAAATATGCCACCTGCTCCAAAATTCCTTTATTGATTGCGAAATGTAAGGCAAATTAAAGTTTTCCATTAAATTAAAACCCATACATTTTGCTGAACCTATTGCTATATCAGAATAGCCTGAAAAATCGCAATAGATCTGAATGCTAAAAAGTAAGGCTCCAAAATAAAGATAGAAACTATTTAAGTGAGCATAATTTTCAAAAATATTATTTGTTATAACATTGATATTATCTGCAATAACAACTTTTTTAAACAGACCCCATATCATAAGCCTTAAACCCATAGTGAATTTGTTAAGTCAAAATTATGCTTTTCATAAAATTGATGTAACACATTTTGTGGTCTTTCGATTGGCCCTGCAACTAATTGAGGATAGAACATCACAAACAAACTATAGATCCCAAAATTTCGTTCTGCTTTTTGATTGCCTCTATAAACTTCAATAACATAACTCAAACTTTGAAAAGTGTGAAACGAAAGGCCTACCGGCAGAGCAAATGAAAGTAAACTGATTCCCCAATCACTGTTAATGTAACCTGTTAAGTGATTAATATTTGAAACTGCAAAATTATAATACTTAAAAATAAACAGTAGTAAAACGGTAGACAAAATACTTGCAACTAAGTAATATTTTTTATGCTTTTTATTACTTGAATTCTCAATTAAAATGCCGGCCGAATAATCAATAATAATTGCAAGAACTAATATGAAAAGATAATAAGGTATGAAATAGGAATAAAAATAAACACTGGCCCCTAATAGCCATATCCATCTGTAACTATGAGGCAATAAAAAGTACACCAAAGTTACAATTGGAAAGAAAAGGAAAATAAAATCGAAGGTATTAAAGAGCAAAGTTCTGTAACTTATTTTTTATAAGCCTAAACGGGATCTGTATAAGGATGTAGACAGCCCATGACTTCTATCTGTGTAATAAATTTCGATATTAAGATCGGCACCGGTAATTGCTTTACCCCTGTAATCGTCTCCTAAAAATCGTATATCTATTTTTTTGTTTTTTAATATTTCTAAAAGTTCTTCTTCAGAATTATAGGTAATTACTTCATTCACATATTTACATGAATCCATTATCAACACTCTCTCTTCGATCGTAAATATTGGCTTTTTTTTGTTTGGATTTATTTTTTCCGAAATGTTTTCGGCTCTATTTAGCGCAACGATCAAATAATCGCAATGCTCCTTGCACTCCTTCAACATTAGCACATGGCCGGCATGGAAGAGATCGAAAACACCACAAGTAAATCCTATTTTCATTTGATACTACTTTTTATAAAATCCTTTATATCATGTTCAGGAAACCAGCCTAATATTTCTTTGGCCTTTGTTACATCGGCAAAAGTAATATCAGATTCACCTTCACGCTTTGGAATAAATTCATATTTTTCGGAAATACATTTAGCTAACTCTAAAACACTTAAGGTTGCACCATTTCCAATATTAAAAGCGGTGTTTAAAATTTTAGGATTTATCGCAGCCAAATAATTTGCCTTTGCGAGGTCAGACACATGTATAAAATCTCTTTGTTGCGAGCCATCGCCGGTTACTAATGGCGTTTTTCCAATTTCTTGTCTGTACAAAAATATCCCTACAACACTGCTATAAGCGTTAAACTTATTATCAGGGTTAAAGCTTCTGGGGCCATAGGGATTAAAATAACGAAGGTTTACATAATTTAGAGGGTAACGAGTACTCAATAATTCCAAATATTTTTCCACTTCATACTTTTGAAACGCGTAAGGACTTAAACAATCTATGTCTTCAGTTTCTGGAGTTGGAATTATTTTTGGAGTTCCATAGATCGCGCTTGAGCTGCTGAATACAAATTTAGGAAAATGATTTTCTTTGATCATTAATTCGATCAAATGCATTGAATTAGTTAAATTCTCTGAAATATGCTCTGTTACAAATTCAAAACTTGGTTGAATACGAGGAAGTGCCGCTAAATGAAAAACACAATCGTATTGTTTTAATGACTGCAAGTTTTTTGTACTGTCGTTTATAAAAACAAATCGTGGATCACTTAAGCGGTGTTCTATATTTTTTATATTGCCGGTACTAAAATTATCTATTCCGGAAATTTTCCAATCCGTTTTTTCCAGTAAATAATCTAAAAGGTTAGACCCTATAAATCCTGCAACCCCTGTAATTAAAACATTATTTATTTGCATGGAATTCGTCTAATATAATATGAAGGATGGTGTGATGATAACATTCAACAATACCAAAACTTTTAGAATCTAACCAAAAATTAATTTTTCCTTTACCATTTAGTTTATTGTTTTTTTCAAAACCTGATAAAGTAATTACATCACCGTTTATTGAATTAACGTAATCAACAGAATTATTAATATTTGCAGAGTTTCCTGAACTACTTATAGCAATTAAAAGATCACCCTTCTGAAAATGGATCTTCAACCATTCTGCCATGGCGTTTTCATAACCATAATCATTGGCAAAGCAAGTGATCAAAGCAGCGTCGCTGAAAGCAAAAGTTGGAAATCTTGCTATTTTGGCAAAATCCTCCATCATGTGCGAACAGATAGCATTAGAGCCACCGTTACCAAGGAAGAAAATTCGTTTTACATTTTTTAGTAATGCAACAGATTCAAAAATCTGACCATTAATTGTTTCTGAATTTAAAAATTCGTGAAACTTTGTTTTATAGGAGTTTAGTGGCATGATCTAATAATAATTGTTTAGTTACTGATTTTTCGTTGCAAAGCCAAGTGGTTGATAAACTAGCAGCAAGTGAAGGTACTAATAATTTATCTTTAATTTTACTGTCCAGGGATGCGCATAACGACGCAAAGGCAAAAAAGGTGTCGCCTGCTCCAATGGTATCAACAATCTCCGTTTTAAAGGATTTTCTACTGCTAAATTCTTTCCCGTTTGTATAAGTTGACCCTTGTTTACCTGTTGTAACAAATAAATGTTCGGTATTTAATTCATAATTAAAAATGTCAATAATATCCTGTTGGTTCGGATTAGAAATTCTTTTATTCACTTGCAAGCTAGCCTCGCGCAGATCAATACACGCACTTTTCTTTTTTAAGTTTTTCCATTTTGAAATTCTATTAAAACCAAAATTATTTGAATTGGTTTGACACATTAAATGAAAGCCGTCGGTAATTGATAATTTGTCACAAAAACCATGTCCGAAGTCTGCAACAATTACAACATCATATTTGGAGGTATCTATTTTAATCTCCGGGAATTTTTCAGTTTCGAATTTATTTATCTCAACATGTTTCTTTTTATCACTTACATCAACATAACGTGTTTTTACAATTTCATTATTTGTATTTGTAATAACATTTACATGCTTTACAAAATCGTAAATATGATTTGCAATGGCTTGCGCCCCTCCTTGCTGTGTAATTTTAGCGCCTTCTAATTTAAATACCGGGCAAATTGATTTCATGGATTGACCTTCGTAGGAAACGTCAATAAATTCATCTACAATAGTTTCTCCAACAACCAAAACATTAAGATTTTTTATTTCTTCAAAAAATACTTCAAGTTCTTTTATCATAATTGTTTTTATTTTAAGGATTTAACATGTTTTTCAATTTCGTCATAAGAAAAGGCAAAGGTAATTGGTTCTTTGGTTAAATTTTCTCTATACCTTAAGGTATCTGCAAGCCCTTCAATTGGAAGATCTCCATTAAAGATCAACAGAACTTTTGTATTGGTATAAGCGCCCATATGAACTGCCCCCGAATGTTGCGTAATTATCAAATTTGCATTACTACACTTTTCAAGTACTACGCGATTATCGGATGAAACACAAACTTCTATATTACCCTCTGATGATAATTCTGCGCTCATACTAGGATGACCGGTAATGTAAACCTTATCAAAGTAGGGTGAAATCAGCTTTGCGATCTTCATATAATCCCACGGACCACCATTATTTAATGTATGTGCATTTCCTTTTTTTCGAGGAAAAATAACACATGAATTTTCTGTTTTGGTGTTATAAAATTTTCTGAGTGAATATAAAAACTGTCTACCGTTTAGCTGCCAGTTTCTAAAAACAAACCAATACATATCATGATCGGCAATATTTAAATATCCCTTTCCAGAAGCTTTAGCGATGTTATGAAATTTATCTATTTCCGATTGTACGTCTTTAGGCGGAATAGTGACATTGGAGTCTGGTGCCACTTCAGCATAAAAATCTCTAAGAGGGTAAAATTTATAAATGATGGAATTCCCTTTATCATCAATTAAAAATGGTTTACCAATTTCAACTCCGCAAAAATGGATCTTTACTCCTTTGTTATAAAGATGCATTAAAAAAGGAACGGTATGTAACAATAAATGTCCGAATTCCCCTTTAAAAGGGCCGTAATAACATTCTTTATCTCTTAAGGCTTTTCGATAAAATTTAATAATATCATAATAGGCTTTAAGAACGATTTTGGTGTAATGAACTTTACCAAAAATATTAAGCGTGCGCTGACCATACAATATGGTAGTGGCATCGTTTTTAATTAGTTGTTTTAATTCTGGCTGTGACAAAGCGTTTCTAGTTCTTTAATTAATTCTGTGGTTTGATATTCAAATGTATGTTTAGATATATCGTAGTTTAAGTTTGGGATAGTTTGAGTTTTTTCATTTTCCAATAGAGATCGTACTTGTGACTCCAAGTTATTAGAATTAATATGAAACCCTAATTTATTGTTTATTAAAAATTCACTTACACTACCCTTTTCGCCAAAATACAATATTGGCTTTCTAAATGCAATTAATTCAAAAAATTTTGAAGACATGGCATTTGCTCTATTTGGAGGAAGTATTAATAAAACATAATCACATTCTACCACCTTGGTAAAATATTCAACAGAATCGATGAAATCAAAGCGATGAATTAATTTATGTTCTAATTCTTTCTCGTACCCTTTTACGGATACAAAAAAATCAACGTCAACTTCAGTATGTTTTGAAAGACCCTCAGTAAATGCTTTAATTAATTTTATACTTTCTCCAATATTATCATAAAAGGCGCCACCGTAGATCAGCTTTAATTTATTATCGCCCTTCATACGCTTTCCAGTTAAAACATCATCGGTATCCACACAATGCGGCAATAAAAAAGATGGTTTATTAAAGGTGTTAGAATAATATTCCTGCATCTCCTTATTCGGCGATAATATAAGATCAACACTATTTATAACCTCCTGCTGAGCCCTCACTTCGCAATCAACTTGTTCTTTATTTAGCCAAATAAATACATCTTCCCAGTAATCTCTATAATCAATTACAAATTTCACCTTAGGAAAATCTGATTTCAACATTGGAAAAATTTTTGAGTAGGCAAAAGGGCCAACACTTAGTATTACCGTATTGATATTTTCGGTTTG
>JALHPG010000061.1 GCA_022842625.1 Bacteroidia bacterium
TACGCCTCCTGCAACTGCAGCTTTGGCTTCGGTGTAAATTTCTCCTTTGTGAGTTAAACCCGGTTCGCGGAAGTGTACCTGATCATCTATGGCGCCTGGCAGTAAATGCAATCCTTCGGCATTTATTATTGTGTAAGAAGCATCTTCTTCAATATCTCTGTCAATTTTTGAGATTAATTGATCTTCAATTAAAACATCAAAAATCCCGATTTCTCCTTCGTTAACAAGTGTGGCATTTTTTATAAGGTATTTCATATGCTGACAATTTATTTTTGAGTTTATTATTTTAAATACTTACAAAGTTAAAGCTCTCCCAACTCAATTAAAAATTTTTCGATCTTAACTTTTGCTTCTTTTGCCGAACAATTATAATTGTTAAACAATACAGAAAAAGCAAGGTCTTTGCCCGATTTTGATTTTACGTAACCGCAATATCCTCTTGCACGATTAATATAGCCTGTTTTGGCGCGCATGTTATTTTCTATCCGTTTTCCTTTGCCAATATTGCTCATGCTACCACTTTTTCCGGCTACAGGTAATGAGTTATTGAAAATTTTGAACTGAGTACTGTCATTAAACATTTTAGTTAACAAACTTGCCTGAAAGTTAGTGGTTACAGTATTTGCACGACTTAAACCACTTCCGTCTACCATAAAAAGTTCGCTAACATCTAAACCTTTTTTTTGCCAATAGTTACTTACAATATCTATACCGGCATACATACTGCCTTTGCCAATACTTCTTAGCAGTGTTTCGCAATATAAATTATTACTATGTAAATTTGTTTGGTATATAATTTTATCTAGTGTTGGCGAAAGGTGCGAATAGAGTAATTGTTTTGTTATTACACTATCGCTTCGTTTATAATTTGATTCAATTGTTTTTGGATTACATTTTATGCCGAGTTTATTTAGTGAAGTGAAAAGTTTTTCAGCGCACATAAGCGCAGGGTCGGGCAGGGCCGCCTCAACTTCAAAGTTAGTTTTGTTGGGCGGTATTTTACCGCTTACATCTTTTGTAAAGCTATACGGGTCACCAAACACAAAGGCGTCATCTTCTGTACCCTTACTAATTACATTTGAATTGATACAAATTGTACTGTTGCAATAAGCAGGAATTGTTCTGTCGACAATGGCTTTGCTGCCAATTTCTTTACTGTTATAAATGATCTTAAATTTATTATCATTGTAGGATAAGCCGCAAGGTGCAACGCCAAAGTAATTACTAATGTCTGCCCAGATCCAATTGCCCGGGATCGCTCTATCAAAACAACTTGCGTCGCCAATTATTTTTCCTTTAATTTCTTTTATCCCTTTTTCTTTTAAAATCTGCGCCCACTTATCGGTTATTTGATTTGTATCTTTTGTGAAGTATTCAGATTGCAGGGTAGGATCGCCACTTCCATAAATGATAAGGTCTCCGCTAACTATACCGGTTTCTTTATTAAAATTTCCGGTATGGTAGATCTTTGTAGAATATCTGAAACTTGGACCTAGTGTGCCTAGTGCGGCTGCGGTTGTAATAACTTTAAGCGTACTTGCAGGAATTACATATTGGTGCGAATTTAATTCATTAAGCACCGCTCCTGTTTTTGCATCTAACACACAAAAACTAAGCGTAGCACTTTTAAGATCTTTATCCGCTTTCCAACTTTCAACTACAGTAGCAATTTGCCCTTTAAAACATAAAGGCAGCAAACAAATTAATAACAGTTTATTCAAGTAGGTTACCAAATTTCTACGCGACTACTTTCGGGTGTAAACATTTTATCACCTTCTTTTACATTGAAGGCTTCGTAAAATTCTTTAAGATTAGAGAGAGGTGCAAATGCTCTGAAATATGCCGGAGAATGATAATCTACAGTTAATAAACGTTTAAGTTCGGCATCTCTGCAAATGCTTTTCCATCCTTGCGCCCAGGCAATAAAAAATCGTTGTTCCCCTGTAAAGCCGCCCATTTTTATAGAAGCTTTACCATTTAATGATTTTTTGTAAGCATAGTAAGCCATTGTTAAACCACCAAGATCGGCAATGTTTTCTCCTTGTGTCATGCTTCCGTTTACACGCATAGTGTCTATAGCAACATAATTATTAAATTGATTTACAATTCGTGTGGTCTTGCTCTTAAAATTATCGTAATCTTGTTTTGTCCACCACATTTTCATGTTTCCATCGGCGTCAAATTGTGCTCCTTGATCATCAAAGCCGTGTGTTAATTCGTGTCCGATAATTGCACCCATTGTTCCGTAATTAGCAGCATCTTCTGCCTCAGCATCAAAAAACGGTGGTTGTAAAATTGCTGCAGGAAAAGTTATTTCGTTGGTGGTTGGATCGTAGTAGGCGTTTACGGTAACGGGTGTCATTTGCCATTTATACCTGTCAACCGGTTTTTGTAAGTCAGCCAAATTTTCAAGTGTTGCGTGTTTTATTCCTTTAATATAATTCGCCCAATAGCTATCAGTAGTTATTTGTAAGTTAGAATAGTCTTTCCATTTTTCCGGATAACCAACTTTTCTAATTAATAGATCCAGTTTTCTGTTTGCTTGTTTTTTTGTTTCTGCATCCATCCAGTCTCTAGACGCAATACGCTCGCGATAGGCAAGTACAAGATTATCAATTAGTGTATTTACCTTTGCTTTTGCTTTAGGAGTAAAATGTTTTTTAACGAATTCTTCGGAAACTATATCGCCAATAACTCTATCCATTGTTCCTTGTACACGCTCCCAACGTGGTTTCATTTTTTTTGCTCCACTTAAAACTTTTCCTCTAAAAGCAAAATTTGCATTTTCGAATGAGCTTGATAAATAAGGTGCAGCCTCCATAATTAACTGAGCCTTTGCATATGTTTTTAAAGTTTCAATTGAAGTTGTGCTGAGTAAGGAGTTTAAATTTTTAAAGTACTCAACCATGCCAACAATAATAGTATCCGGATGCTTCATGTTTTTTTCTTTGAAGTATGAATTCCAGTTTATTAATGGCGTTAGTTCCTTTAAAGTATTTGGTGAGTATACGTTATACATTTTTTCCACATCCCTCATTTGTAAACGAGTAAGTGCTTTGTCTGCTAATTCTTTTTCAAATTCAAAAACTAGTTTTGCATTGGCTTCACTAAGATCTTTTGAGTTACCGGTTAACTCAAATAAATTAGAAAGGTATTTTTTATATTCAGATCTGATCTGGTCATATTGTGGCGAATAGTAATAATCTCTGTCTCCTAGGCCAAGGCCTGCTTGCCCTAGGCTAAACGAATTTTTCTTACTGTTTTTTGCGTCAGGAGAAACACCTCCGCCAAAAAACAATGTAACACCATCAAAATCAAGAATTGATTTGACATTAAGTAATTCGTTATTGTTTTTAACTGCATTTATTAATTGTAGTTGGTCGTTAATTGGTGAATAGCCAAGTTTGTCTGCCTTGATAGAATCCATGGCAGTGTTATAAAAGTCCCTTAATTTTTGGGCGTTAGTATTTGGAGCTGCTGTTTTATTTTTTGATGCGTTATCTAAAATAATTTTTATGTTCTTTAAATTATTATTGTGGATTTCGTTAAAGCTACCGTAACGCGCATCGCTTTCCGGCAGAACAAAATTTTTCTGCCAAGTGCCATTGCAAAATGAATAGAAATCGTTTCTGGGATTTACCGATGTATCCATATTTGAAAAAACAATGCCGGCTTTTTGTGAAAAGCAATTTAAAGAGATTAAGATCGCTAATGAGAGGATGTTTTTTTTCATTTAAAAGAAAATAAGTGAGTTTGAATTACGAATATAGTTATTTTAGTTCAACAATAGCAAGGTCATCAACATAAACCAATAAACTTTTTACGTTGCTGTAACCCATATTAAATAGTGCTTCCTGATACTTTGTTAATTGTTTAAAATACTTTTTATTATTTTGCTTGCCTGTTTTATAATCAATAATGGTAGTTAAATTATCTTCGATCATTATTCGATCGGGTCTAAAAACTTCACCATTAAATGTGGCAATTTCGGTTTCAATTTTATAATTTTTATCAGGAGAAAAATAGACTTTTAAGGAAGGGTGATTTACCAGGTCTTTTAGTTTTTCTTTAATTAGATCAACCTGAGTGGAATTAATGATCCCCTCTGTAACTGCCATATTTATTGCCTCATCTACTTGCAGGTAGGTGTCAATTTTTGAAAGGATCCAATGAATAATAATCCCTGTTTCTTTTGCCTCAAGCGTATCTTCAGAGTTCAATAAATGCGCTGCTTTAATTTTAACCACATTGTTTGCTGTATCAAATTGTAATGGATTCAAATTAAAGGAAGTCATGGTTTGCTCGGTATGTTGAAGTTGTTTGTTATTGGCTTTTCCAATTTCAAAACGGTTGGCTTCTGTTGCCGTATAGTTTTGCGAAAGATAGTTTTCTATCCATTGACTAACAAGTGTTTTACTGTTGCTAGAATAGTTAGAAATAATGTGGAGTCTTTCTACAGCTCTAGTAAAGGCTACGTATAATAAATTTAAATTTTCAAGAATTTGTTCTTGCTCTTCGGCAGAAAATTCTTTTTCAAAGCCTGCGTTTTTAACTCCGGATGAAAAATGAATTGCGGCAACAGGTAATTTTACTTTTTCGTTTGTGATGTTAACCCAATTATCACTTGGCTTATAATAATTCCAATTGCAATATGGAACAATTACAACCGGAAATTCTAATCCCTTGCAGGCATGAATGGTCATAATTTTAACTGCATTGGTATTGGCAGGAATGATCAATGAAGCCTTGTTGCTTCTGGTTTTCCACCAATCGCAAAACGACGAGATATTAGAATTTTTTGTTATTAAAAACTCATTTACCTCATCTAAAAAGAAACGGGTGTAAGCATAACCTTTCTCGTTTAACGAAAGTGCATTTATAATTATGAGGCAGTGATCGAATAAATTATTTAATGATAAATTTTCTTCAGGAAGTATAATTTGATAGCTTTTAAGAACTTCGAATAACGAAGTGTTTTTGGCTAATTTTTGAGCACCGATGGTAAATTCCTTATTGGTTATTTTGTTTGTTTGAAGAAGATAATTGATCACAGAGGTTGCGCTAACTTTATCTTGATCATTAGATAAATAGTTAAGGTAACTAATGATGGTATTGATCTCTAGATTATTCTTTAATAATAATGAATCTGATGATACGATCGGTATTTGATTCTCCATTAAATGGTTGGCAATACTGTTACCATGCGTGTTTTGCCTAACAATTATGCAAATATCTTTATAGCTAAAGTTAGCGTTAAGTGCATTTTGAATGGATTCTTTGATCAAATTAAAATTAAGAAGTTCTAATTCATCTTTTTTTACCTTGCCTGTATTAATAGTAATTAAGCCGGCTTGGGTGTGTTTAATGTTTTGTTGTTGGTTGAGATATATTTTTTTGTGATCGTCATTCAATAATTCGAGATTTAAATTTTCGAAAAGCGAATTATTAAAATCTATTATTGTTTTGAGGCTTCTGAAATTTGTGTTTAATAAATTCTCCTTAAAATTTCTATTTAAATTAAGACTCCTTTCTTCAACCAAAAAATTATTGTCTGCGTTTTCAATAAATGGCAGATCTATAAATTGTTTTACATTAGCGTTACGCCAGCGGTAAATACTTTGTTTTCCATCGCCAACAATTAAATTAAACCAGCCGTTGGCTAACGAATTGTCTACTAAAGGAAGTATGTTATGCCACTGTAAGGTGCTTGTATCCTGAAACTCGTCTAACAAATAGTGTTGGTATTTTTCTCCTAACCTTTCGTAAATAAATGGAGTAGGTTCGTTATTAATTAACTCGAAAATATTTTTATTGAATTCGCTAATAAACACTAATCGCTCTTCCTGTTTTTTTTCATTACTGATCTCTTCGATCTTTTTGAGTAATAAAAGCGGATAAATTTGAGTACTTAATAATTTACATAAGCTATAATACGAATGATTCTCTTTTATAAAATCAATTAGAGTAGAGGCAATAGTTGCTAATTGATCACTGATCTCTTCTACTTTGTTTTTATTTGTACTTTTTTTATCTGCCCATTGATTATTCGTTAAAGCGTCTATAGTCCTTCCTTTAACTGTAGTTTCAAGTTTTACCGTTTGATCAACACATCTTTTAAAGATGCTTTGCGGCCCCGCATTTTTATAAAAAAAGTCGTTATCGGTTAATCCGTTTTTTGAGATCAGATCAATTGCTTTTTGTCCTTCTGTTTTTAAAAATGAGTTATAATAACTTAAATAGGCGAACAACTCTTTTCTAATTTCCTCAAGTTCTTGCGTATTTAAATTTTTAAGCTGGTTTAAGTAGGTATCCGAATTCTCTTTTTGAAGTAGTTTTGAAAATTCTTTAATTGTTTTTTCAGGATCCCAACTAGCATTTTCTTCTGCTTTATTTAAAACAAATTCTTTTAATAATTTGCTTACGTATTCATCTTCGCCAATTTGGTTAAAAAGCGTTGAAATGACCTTATCGTAAAAGCCCTCAACATCCATTTCTAAATTAAAATTAACAGGTAGTTTAAGATCGTGAGCAAAGGTTTTTACGATTTTATGCGTAAAACTGTCAATGGTTCCTATAGAAAAATCTGAATAATGATGTAATATCTGACTTAAAACAATGCGAGCTCTTTGTTTTAGTTCATTTGGTGTAATAACTAATTCGGTGCATAATAACTCACCAATAAACGGCATATCCTTGTC
The DNA here is from genome assembly GCA_022842625.1 of Bacteroidia bacterium. GTDB lineage: Bacteria > Bacteroidota > Bacteroidia > B-17B0 > Aurantibacillaceae > Aurantibacillus. The sequence continues at coordinate 6,699 of JALHPG010000061.1, forward strand.
ATTGCTTATTTTATTCAACGCATCCAGGATACGTTGTTTCATTTCTGCCGCTGCCTTATTGGTAAACGTAACAGCAAGAATACGTTTGTAGTTACTGTTTAATTTTTTTTCATCAGATAAGGATAATCGCAAATATTCTTTTACAAGGGTAAAAGTTTTACCGCTTCCGGCACTAGATTTATAGACTACAAAATTTTGCAATTCTTCTGCTTATTATATAAAGGTAACAATTGATTCAAAAAAAAAGGCTACAAATTTTGTAGCCTTTTTTTAATATTTTTAAAAGTTAAAGATTATTCTTCATCTTCTTCATCTCCACCTTTTTTAGTACCGCCTGGAGTAGTACCACCTTTAGGAGCATTTGGGTCAACGAAATCCCAATTTAAGATACGGAAAGCTGTTCTACGGTTTAACGCGTGTAAAGCTTCTTTTTCTTCTTTAGTTTTTGCTTTTGCAATAACATCATCAGTAATTAATAATTGAGTTTTACCGTAACCTTTTGCCTGTAAACGAGCAGCGTTAATACCTTTTTCTTTCACTAAATAATCAACGCATGATTGAGCACGACGTTGTGATAGATCTTGGTTTTTAGCAGCATCACCACGGCTGTCAGTGTGAGAGTTTAACTCAACAACAATTGAACCGTTATCAGCTAATGTTTGGTATAAGAACTGTAATGAATCTTTTGATTGTGGAAGTAAATCAGCGCTACCTAAAGCATAAAGAATCTGAGGCATACGGATAAACGGAACAACCGGAGATAATTCAAAATCAGCAATAAAATCTTTCGACTTATCTAAACCAACTGTAGAAATTACACGTTGATCTTTAGAAGCTAAATAACCTTTTGTAAACGATGGTGATTTAGTTGTTTTGTCGGTAATTGTGGTAATTGTATAAGTAGTTTTCTCTTTTAATTTGAATGTGTAGTTACCATCTTTTGCAGTTGTGAATTCATTGATAGAACCATCACTTCCAATAACTTTAACTTTTACTAATTCAACAGCTTCACCTCTACCAGCACCAGTTCTGTCATCACCTTTGCTCATAGCCATACCTTTAGCATTAAATGTTAATGCCGGTAAGTTAAAGCTCCAGATATCATCGCTTCCTTTTCCACCTTCACGGTTACTAGTTAAATAACCTCTTTGTTTTTTACCTTCGTAAATAATTCCAAAGTCATCAAATGATGAGTTAATTGGGTATTTAAGATTTTCTACTGCTTTAGAAAATTTGCCATCAGCACCAGCTTCAGCAACAAAAATATCTAAACCTCCCATACCAGGATGGTAATCAGAAGAGAAGTATAATTTTTTTCCATCATCAGAAACTGTTGGATACATTTCGTTTCCTTCTGTATTAACTGCAGGGCCAGCATTTGTAGGTTGTCCCCAAACGTTTGCTTTTGCATCATAAGTACATCTCCAAATATCTAATCCACCGTAACCACCACTCATTCTTGATGCAAAATATAAAAATTTACCATCAGCAGATAATGTTGGGTGACCAAATTGAACTGTATCATTATTAAATGGTAAACGAGTTGCTACTCCCCAAGTACTACCTTGTTTTTTAGCCATATATAAACCGCACTTTACTTGTTTACCTTTTTCTTCAGGACAACGAGTAAAAAAGATCATATCTCCTTTTTTACTTACCCAACCTTGTCCTTCGTTTACTGGTGAAGAAATTGCAGGAGGTAATAATACCGGAGTTGACCATTTACCATTCTTATCTAATTTTGTTTCAAATAAATCTGAGTGATTTGAACCAATGTTAACTTCTTGTGCACCTAAAGAACCTTCTCTACGAGAAGTGATCACTAATGTTTGATATTTTTTATCACTAAAGCTAGGTGAGTAATCACTTTCTTTTGAATTAATTAAAGACATATTCTCCATTTTGTAACGTTGAGGAGCGTCTTTCCATTGTTGAGCTAATTCACATGATTTTACACCAAGATCAGCTTTTTTAGCGTTACCGCCTTTTGCCTTGTAATTGTTAAACTCAACAATTGCCTCAGGATATTTCATTTGGCTTTTAAGAACTTCAGCTAAATTAAAATAAACTGTTGGATCATCATAATTAGCTGCAATAGCCTTTTGATAAAAAGTTTCGGCAGCCTTGTAATCATTGATTTCTTGTGAAGCATAACCTGACTTGTACATGATTCCAGGCTTTTTGTCCTTTGATGCGCCTGCATATGCTTGTTTGTACATATTTATGGCGTTAAAGTATTGACGCGCTTCAAAAGCTGCATCTGCCTTTTTTAGCAGTTTTTGAGAGAATCCGTTTGCAACAAAAATAACTAGAGCTGCTGCGGTTAAAGTAAACTTAGTAATGTTTTTCATACTTTAATTATGAGTTTATAGGGTGCTAATATAATAAATATTATACAAATCGTTAAAAAAAATTAATTATTTTGGGGAAAAGGAACAAAATTGTGTTTTAATACAATAGTTTTGCACTTTAATCATTAATAACACCAAACCTACATCAATAATCAACTAATTGGCAGGCATTTATATTCATATTCCTTATTGTAAGCAGGCTTGCAGCTATTGTGATTTCCATTTTAGTACAAATTTAAAAAGTAAAGATGTTTTAGTTAAATCTATCGTTAAAGAAATTGAATTTCGGCATAAGTATTTAAAAAACAATAAATTAGAATCTATTTATTTTGGCGGAGGCACACCAAGTTTGTTAAATAAGGCCGAATTTGAAGCGATTTTTGATGCTTTAGGGAGGTTTTTTGATTTTGATGATTCTGCCGAAATTACCATTGAAACTAATCCTGACGATATTTCCAAAGAGAACCTTCTTTTGTGGAAAGATTTAAAAATCAATCGATTAAGCATTGGCTTGCAAAGCTTTAATGATGAAGAACTAAAATGGATGAACAGGGCTCATACAGCTAATCAATCCATAAATTCGGTTTTATTAGCCCAAGATCTTGGTTTTGAAAATATCACCATAGATCTTATTTATGGCAGTAAATTCCAAGATCTTAAATCCTGGCAAAAAACTTTAGAGCAGGCGGTTAGTTTAAACACGCAACATATTTCATCCTATAATTTAACCATTGAAAGTAAAACAGTTTTAGGCTTAAAGAATTTGAAAGGACAAGAACCGGCAATAAATGATGACCTGAGTAGCCAACAATTTTTATTGATGACAGATTTTTTAAAGCGTTCTGATTTTATTCATTATGAAATTTCCAATTTTGGAAAAGAAGGTTTTTTTGCCAAGCACAATAGTAATTACTGGTTGCAAAAAGAATATTTAGGGGTAGGGCCCTCTGCACATTCTTTTAACGGCACATCTCGTCAATGGAACATAAAAAATAATAATTTGTACATAAAAGCACTCGAACAAAATTTAAATTATTTTGAAAAAGAAGAACTTTCAATAAACGATCGATTTAATGAGTATGTTCTTACACGCCTTCGCACAATTTGGGGTTGTAATGCTGAAGAAATAAAATTACTTTTTGGAGAAAGTATTCTCGCACATTTTTTAAAAATCGTTGAGCAAAAGAAAACTGACTTTGAAGAATTTAATGGCGTTTATACCTTAACGCCTCAGGCACGTTTGTTTGCTGACGGTATTGCTTCTGACTTTTTTATCGATTAAGAAAGCAACTAATTACACAAATCAAAAAGGCAAAAAAACACTAAGCTTTATCCTTGTAAAAATTCTCTATCAATCCTACACTCGAATCAATGCTGTTTACCAACCAATCAAAATAAATATCTATTTTTTCGTCTTCAGTTAATAAATGATCCGGAACTGTTTCTCTTATTCTAGTTGTTAATTCATATAAGCATAAAGCCGCGCAAACACTTACGTTAAAACTTTCTGTAAAACCATACATAGGGATTTTTACAAACTCATCTGCATGTTCAAAAACGGTATCAGAGATCCCTTCAATTTCTGTACCAAAAACCAAAGCTAATTTTTTATCTACCGGTAATTTATCTATTGTGCAATCGTTTTTATGTGGTGTTGTTGCAACAATTCTATAACCTTGGCTTTTTAATTCCCTAATAGCACTAAGTGTATTATTCTCTTCGCCGCGGTGCTTATGAATGTTAAGCCATTTACTGCTTCCCATGTCAACATCCGCACTTATCTTAATATTATTTCTTTTTTCAATGTAGTGTATGTTTTGCACACCAAAACAATCGCAGCTTCTTAATATGGCACTTGCATTATGTCCTTGATAAACATCTTCTAAAACAATGCGTAAATGGTCGGTGCGTTGAGCAATAACTTCATCAAAACGTTTTTTTCTTGAATCAGAAATAAAACCGGTTAAGTAGTTTATTAATTCTATTTTTTGTGTCTGTTCCATCTTTTAAAAGTGTGCAAAGAAAAAATAAATTCTTTAATTAAAATACATTTTTTACATTTGTTGCGCAATTGGTTCTTTTTTAAACCCAAATAACTCAATAAAAATGTTATTCGGGCAAGCAAAAGATTAATAGGGAATAGCGTGAAATTCGCTAATAGTACCCGCTGCTGTGATTCCTTTTTGGAAATAAAACATTCTAAGCCACTGTGTTTAACGGGAAGGCGTTTTATTAAGGATAAGTCAGAAGACCTGCCAAATGCAACATAGTTTAAGGCTTTCGGGATGTGAGGCTAAGAACGCACAAAAAAGTATCAAAAAATTGATCAAAACAATAAATAAGCAGTTTGCTTGTGGTTTTAATTTTATAATTAAGCTCGTTGTGTTTTTATGCATAACAAGCCCGAATTATTTTATTGCTCAAGATACAGTTTCATTAAAGGGTGTTGAAGTGATCGCAAAAAAAATAGAAGTATCACAAATTGGAAAAAAAACAGAACAAATTGATTCAACTATCAAACAGCAATTTAAATATAATTCGATTGCAGATGTATTAAGTTTAAACACACCCATCTTTATAAAAAATTATGGTCCTGGGGCACTTTCTACAACTAGCTTTAGAGGAGGTAATGCTTCGCAGACTGCCATTTTATGGAACGGCTTTAATGTCCAAAATGCTATGTTAGGCCAATCTGACTTGACATTAATGCCGGCTTTTTTGTTTGATAATATTGAATTGGAATACGGCGGCTCATCTTCTTTATGGGGCAGTGGTGCAGTTGGTGGTAGCGTGCATTTAAAAAACTCAACCTTATTCGATCAGGGCACAATCACTTCAGTTGGTGCAGGCGCCGGTAGTTTTGGTTTGCGTAACTTATCTACATCAATTTTATTTAGCAAACGCAGATTTATTTCTTCTACCAAACTTTATAATAATCGATCGCAGAACAACTATAATTTTTTAGATACAGCGGATAAAGAAAATAAAGTTAAGCAACAAAAAAACGCTGCGTTTAATTTTTTTGGTTTAATGCAAGAATTCAAATTCTTGATCAATACAAAACAAATCCTTTCAGTTAATGCTTGGGTTAATTCAAATGAAAGACGATTACCTTCTTTTGATGAGAAAATAGAAAGCAAACAATACCAAAGTGATGCGGCTGCTCGTTTTACTGCTGACTGGAATTATAATAGTGCCGTTTTTAGATCTACCATACGAGGAGGTTTTTTTACTGATAAAATAAACTATACGGATAGTATAAATTCAATTTATTCAAAAAGTAGATCGCAAACAATTATTGCCGAAAATGAAAATTATTTTAACTGGCATCAACAGCATCAATTAAATGTTGGCATAAATTTTTCTTCTAGTTCGGCATTCACAAATAATTATGAATCAACAAAAATTTTAAATAGAATCTCCATTTTAGCAGGAAACAAATTTTCTTTTTTAAATGATAGGTTGCTTACTTATCTCTCGGTAAGAGCTGATCATTTTAGTGTTGGCACCTTGCCTATAACGGGAAATATTTCCTCAGAGTATAAATTTACAAAAAGCATATTCGTAAAAATTAATGTGGCTAAGGTTTACAGGCAACCTACTTTAAATGAATTGTATTGGTTGCCTGGTGGCAATGTTGATTTAAAACCCGAAAGAGGTTTTACCTACGAAGGAGTAATAGATGTTAAACATCAAATAAAAAACATTACTATTCTTCTTTCTGGCGCAGCTTATAGTAGAAAAATAAATGATTGGATTTTATGGGTGCCGGGCTCTAATGGAAACCCTTCTCCAATAAATATTCAACAAGTTTGGAGTAGGGGAACTGAAACAACTTGGAGAATTAATTATTTAAAAAACAAATTCAGATTCAATTTAAACGTAGTAACGGGGTATGTTTTGTCTACTGTGACTTCAAATGAACAGGAAAATAATAACTCAGTAAACAAACAATTAATTTACACACCGCGTTACACAGTAAACACAACTGTTTTATTTGGATATGATAAAATGGCCATCACTTATTTTGATCAGTACATTGGTTACCGTTTTACAACAAGCGATAATTCACAATGGTTAGATCCATACAAAATTTCTTCTGCCCGAATTAATTATAACATCAATTTTAAGGCTTTTAATTTTACTGTATTTGGCGCATGCAATAATTTATTTAATAAAAATTACACCATTCTTTCAGGCCGACCAATGCCTTTAAGAAATTATGAAATGGGAATTACTTTACTAACAAAAAATAAAAAAAAATAAAATGAAAAAAACAATTACAATGATGGCTTTCGCTTTAGGTCTAACTACAATTAAAGCACAAACGAATGTTGCAGATTTTGAAACCTTTACGCTTTCTCCAACTTCAGCATATTCAAGCACCACTAGCGTTCCGTTTAACACAACAGGCGCTTCTTTTCAACATAAATATAGTGGATACTGGAGCGGAGGCTTTTCTTACACAAATAAGTATGATTCCTCAACAGTAGGATTTGGGAACTTGTATGGTGTAAAACCATTTAAAGGTTATAACAATTCTAACATTTATGTTGTTGGACAAGACCAGGGGGTGATCAATTTAAGCGCTCCTTCCAATACAGTTAATGGTTTTTATATTACTAACACCACCTATGCATATAAGTCAATGAAGTTGGGCGACTCTTTTGCGAAAAAATTTGGTGGTACTAGCGGAAATGATCCTGACTTTTTTAAAGTTACCGTTAAAGGATATAAAGGTGGTGTTTTAACAACAGACAGCGTTCCGTTTTATTTAGCTGATTTTCGTTTTGCTAATAATGCCTTAGATTATATTGTTGATTCATGGCAATGGGTAAACACTTCTTCTTTAGGGAATGTTGACAGTATTAAGTTTTTTATGTACTCAAGCGATATTGGTTCCTTCGGAATTAATACGCCATTATTTTTTGGAATTGACAATTTCACTAACACTCAATCTAGTGTTGGTATTGCAGAAAATAGCAACAGTTTTAAGTTTGATGTTTATCCAAATCCGTTTAATGCTTCGTTAACAATAAACATCACCGATAATGTAGAAACAACTGCTGTTGTTATTGATGTTACCGGTAAAATTGTTTTTACACAACAGTTAACAGAAATGCAGTCTACATTAGATCTTGATCTTTTACAAAGCGGAATTTATTTTTTACAGATCAGCGCAGGTAATAAAAGCGCAGTAAAAAAAATTATTAAAAACTAACTAAAAGGCGCAGTAATTATTTACTGTGCCTAAATTTTTTTATGAAAAAATATTTTCAATTTATTGCATTAATTCCAATGTTTATCTCTTGTGTTAAAGATAAACCGCAAGATGTTTTGCAGCCGGTAATTCAACTTACAGCTGCAAAAAAAGTGTACGTCATAAATGAAGGAAATTTTGGCAGCGGTAATGCTTCTGTTTCCATTTTTGATACGGGAAATACCAGTGTAATTGAAAATTTTTATCAAACCCAAAATGCGGGTTCGCCTTTAGTTGGCGATGTTGCGCAGAGTTTAACTAACATCAATAGTAAGTTTTATTTAGTGGTCAACAACTCGGGTAAAATCATAGTGTGTGATGCTCAGTTTAAAAAAGTAACGCAAATAACAAATCTATCATCACCTCGTTATATTTTGCCTGTTACAAATCAAAAAGCATATGTAAGCGATTATAATGCCAATGCAATAAGTGTTTTAGATCTTAACTCAAATACTAAAACGGCTTCTATTCCATGTAGCGGGTGGACAGAGCAAATGGTTTTAATTTATAATAAAGCCTTTGTCACAAATATGAAACGGAATTACACCTACGTAATTAATACCGTTAACGATACCAAAGCAGACAGTATACATGTTGGGATAAATGCAGGAAGTAGTGTGGTTGATAAAAATGATAAGGTTTGGGTATTAAGCAGTGGCGATAATGCTAATTCTGTTTTAGGTAAACTGTCGCGAATAGACCCTGTTACCAATATAGTTGAGGCTACTTATCAATTCCCAACTAACAACTCTCCAAATAGTTTGTGTTTAAATAAGACTAAAGACACTTTATATTTTTTAAATGGTGGTGTTTTTAAAATGGCGATAAATTCACAAGCGCTTCCGGCAACAGCATTTATTGCCAATGGAACTAAAAATTTTTATGGCCTGGGTATAAATCCAAACGATTTTAGTATTTATGTTGCCGACGCTTTAGACTATGTTCAACGATCAACTATTTATATTTTTGATGCAAATGGCAATCAGAAAAGCTATTTTAAAGCGGGAATAAACGCAAATGGTTTTTATTTTGAATAAAAATGGTCATCTTTGACCAGTGAGTAATGCCATTAATATAATTTCTTTTGATGTTCCTTTTCCTGCAAATTACGGTGGTGTTATTGATGTGTATTTTAAATTGGTTTGGCTTAAAAAGGCAGGTGTTAAAATTCATTTGCATTGTTTCACTTACGGGAGATCAACTGCACCCGAACTGGAAGCTTTGTGCGAAAAGGTATATTATTACCCACGCAAAACCGGATTACTAGCAAACCTTTCGTTGTTGCCATATACGGTTAAGTCACGACGATCAGAGGAATTAGAGAAAAATTTATTATCAAACGATTTTCCAATCTTGTTTGAAGTATTGCATACCTGTTATTTATTAAGCGATGAGCGTTTTAAGAATCGTAAAAAAATATACCGTCATAGCAATATCGAGCACGATTATTATTTAGAATTATCAAGATCAGAAAAAAACAGTTTAAAAAAGATCTACTTAAAAATAGAAGCGTGGAAATTAAAACGATTTGAATCTATCGTTCATTTCGCAAATGTTATTTTGGCGGTAAATAAAACCGACGCTGATTATTTTGCTAAAAATTATCCAAAAGCTAAAACCCTTTATTTGCCAAGCTTTCACGCGAATGAGAAATTAACCTGTAAAGAAGGAAAAGGGAATTTTATTTTGTTTCATGGTAATTTAAGTATTTCCGAAAATTACGAAGCAGCTAGTTGGTTAATAGAAAATGTATTTGCTAAAATAAAATTGCCGGTTACAATTGCGGGATTAAATCCTCCGGTTTTTTTAATGGAGGTTATTAAAAAATATAATAATATCCAATTAATTAATAGTCCTGCTGAAAGTGAAATGGATCAATTGATCCATGATGCGCAAATTCATGTTTTATACACTTCGCAACCAACAGGATTAAAATTAAAATTACTGAATGTGTTGTTTAAAGGCAGATTTATTATCTGTAATAAAAACATGACCGAAGGAACAGGAATTACTGAAAACAGTGGTTTTATTCTTGCAGATACGGCAGCAGATTTTATTCAAAAGATCAATTCGGTTTTTGAAAATGAATTTTCCCAATCAATTATTCAAGAACGCCAAAAACAAATTCTGAATTTTGATAATAGCGAGAATTGTAAAAAGTTGGTGGAGGTGGTCAATTCATGATGTCATCCCGATGAAAGAGGGATCTATGGAATAGATGCTTCCTTCGTCAGCATGACATTAAAATTATTTAAACCAACACCAACGGTATTTTAATTTCGTGTCTTACACTTTCAATAGTACTTCCTAATAAAATATCTTTGATCGTTCTGTGGCCATGAGTTCCCATAATAATGATGTCGCAATTATTTTTTATCAAAATTTCGGGAATGGCTTGTTTCGGAATTCCAAAGCCTAATTGTATTTCGGTGGTGATGTTTTGTGCTTGTAATTCTTGCTGATACTTTTTTAATTTTTGATAATCTTCTTCGCGTTCAAGATCAAAAGAGTTCTCGCCATACACCATGGCATTAGTGCTTTCTAAAATATGAATTAAAATTAAAGTGGAACTTTTGTCGCCTAGCTGCAAAGCTTTGTTAATAGCTTTGTTATCGCTATCGCTAAAATCAACCGTTACGGCAATGCGCTGTAGTTTTGCTTGGAAATCTAATTTCAACGGAGCTAATTCATTATGGAAATCTGAATTTTTATGTTCTCGTTCTTTAGTAATAAAAGGAACAACTGTAATATAAATAAGCATTAAAAAGCAAAATAGACAAAGCGGCACAACCGTAAAGCTTATTAGTATTGGCGAGTTGCTGGTAAGTATCAGATCCGAAATCTCGTTAAAAACCAATTTTACATTTAAGGAAATAATGATGAGTGCTGCCGCCCACGAAAGAATTTTTTGCCAAATAGGAATTACAAATTCTCCCATTTTCTTTTTATTGCTTACAAAATGTATTAATGGAATAACTGCAAAACCCAGTTGTAAACTTAAAATTACCTGACTCAATATTAATAGTTTTCCGGTTGCGCCATCACCTAAAATATAAATGGTTAAAAATGCAGGTACAATTGCAATTAAACGTGTTAGCAGTCTTCTTATCCAAGGCTGTAAACGTAAATTCAAATAACCTTCCATTACAACTTGTCCTGCTAAGGTGCCTGTTATAGTTGAACTCTGACCTGCGGCAATTAACGCAACAGCAAATAAAATAGGAGCAAGGGTACTTCCAAGCATAGGTGCCAATAACTCATGCGCATCTTGAATTTCGCTTACATCATGTCGGCCTGATTTAAAAAAAGTGGTTGCCGCTAAAATTAAAATAGCTGCGTTTACAAATAGCGCCAGGTTTAATGCAATAGCACTATCAATAATATTAAAACGAATGGCTTTTTTTATTGCTACCGGATTTCGTTCAAACTTTCGTGTTTGTACAAGCGAGCTGTGTAAATATAAATTATGCGGCATTACGGTTGCGCCAATAATACCAATAGCAATATAAAGCGCTTCGTCATTTTCAATAAAAGGAATTAAACCTCCTGCTATCTCTCCAATAGCGGGTTTGGCAATGGTTAATTGAATAAAGAAGGAAACGCCAATTAATAACACTAAACAAATAATAAAGGCTTCTAATTTGCGAATGCCCTGATGTAATAAAAATAATAAAATGAAACTATCAAGTACCGTGATGCAAACTCCCGTTAAAATACTCACATTAGGGAATAATAAATGAATACCAATAGCCATACCAATTACCTCTGCCAGATCACAAGCGGCAATAGCTATTTCTGCCAATCCATACAAAAATAAATTTACAAATTTTGGATAGGTTTCTCTGGATGCTTGCGCAAGATCTTTACCGCTTACCACACCCAATCTTACGCAATGACTTTGAAGGAGTAGTGCAATAATATTACTCATTACTAATACCCACAATAAACTAAAACCAAATTTACTGCCACCCGCAATATCGGTTGCCCAGTTACCCGGATCCATGTAGCCAACGCTTATCATGTATGCCGGCCCTAAAAAAGCCAAGAGTCTTTTTATACTTCCGCCGGTGGTTGTGTTTACACTCGAATTAACTTCTTCTAACGACTTGCTCATTTTTTTATTTCTACTAATATATTAGAAGCTACTTTATTACTAAAAAACTGACTGTTATTTTTATTGATCTTTACTTTAAATGAATTATCAAATTCATTGATCTCTTCAACTTTTATGGCATCACCAATTTTTAAGCCTATGGATGTAAGATGTTGTAAAAAAGCTTTTGAGTGTTCGTTTACGCCAACAAAAATAAATGTTCCTTTTGCTTTATGCTGATTTAGTGGAAGTGCTTTAACACTGTTTAATTGTCCGTTTGCATCGGGTATTGGGTCGCCATGTGGATCGAATTTTGGTTTGCCTAAAAATTCATCAAGGCGTTGAATGAGCTCGTCACTATTGATATGTTCTAGCTGTTCTGCAATTTCATGTACTTCGTCCCACTTAAATTTTAATTTGTCTACTAAAAAGACTTCCCATAAACGGTGCTTGCGTATTACTTTAATGGCAGTGCGCTTACCCTTTTCGGTGAGTTTAACACCTTGGTAAGGAATATAGTTGATCAGTTTTTTTTCAGCTAAGCGTTTAAGCATATCCGTAACTGTAGCCGCTTTGTTTTTAAGATGATCAGAAATCTGGTTGGTACTTACTTCTGATTCTTCAAACAAATGACTTAAAGTATAAATAGCTTTAAGATAATTTTCTTCTGTTAAGGAAATTGTCATGCGCAAAAATAATAAATTTTACGACTCTAAAGATATTTTTAGGTTCGTCTAAAAATTGTCTAGCTAAGATTTTACACGAAGTGTTAAAAAACCATATCCCCCTAATAGCGTGAATTTTTGTTTTTAATTTCTTTCGTAATGTGTTTATTTTGTTGAAAGACAAGCGTTTAGCTAAATGAATTCATTTTAACTGTTTTGGTAGCCTGTCATAATATGTTAGTTTTGCTTACCTATTATTTAGATGATGAAAAAAATAACCTATTTATGTTTTGCTGCTGCACTTGTAGCTTCAAATTCATTCGCGCAAAAAAAAGAAACTCCAAAAAAGGAGGATGAAAAAAAGCCGGCCGAAAAACCTCTTTTCCTAAATCCTTCAACGTATTCTGCATTATCATTTCGTAACATTGGTCCTGCAGTAACCTCTGGTCGTGTAATTGATATTGCGATAAATCCTAAAAATAAGAACGAATGGTATATTGCAGCTGCAGCTGGTGGTGTTTTTAAAACAAAAAATGCCGGTGTAACTTTTGAACCTATATTTGATGGGCAAGGCGCTTACTCCATAGGTTGCGTAGCTATTGATAAGAATAATACCAATATCATTTGGGTTGGTAGTGGCGAAAACAACAATCAGCGAGCCGTTGGGTATGGTGATGGTGTTTATAAAAGCGAAGATGGCGGTAAAACGTTTAAAAATGTGGGATTAAAAAAATCAGAGCACATTGGTAATTTTGCAATAGATCCTGATAACTCAGATATTGTTTATGTTGCAGCGTATGGTCCGGTTTGGAGCAGTGGTGGAGAGCGCGGAATTTATAAAACAACCGACGGAGGAAAAACTTGGAAACAAGTTTTAACTGTAAGTGAAAACACCGGATTTAATGAAGTGCATATCGATCCAAATCATTCAAACATTTTATATGCATGCGCTCATCAGCGTCGTCGTCACGAATGGACATATATTAGCGGTGGTCCTGAAAGTGCGATCTATAAAAGTAAAGATAGCGGTGCTACCTGGGAAAAATTAACCAATGGTATACCGGCAGACGATAAGGGAAGAATTGCCTTAGCTGTTTCTCCG